>DAOVUE010000325.1 GCA_030632745.1 Pseudomonadota bacterium
TACGTTTTATAGTGTTTTTTGTTTAAGGCCATTTCCGCTTTAAGAAACAGACTGCGCTGTTTTTTATAGGGATCGCTTAAATCAATGCGAACTGTATTATAGCTGGCTAAAACTATTGCAGGGCTCAGCAGCATAAAGCACAGCAGGCTGAACAAAAAAACTGAAAAGGAATATGAGAGCCGGTTAGTTTTGTATTTTATTAATTTAGATTTAAGCATAGGTGGAGTATAGTATTATATAGTTATAGATTTCAATCAATACATTCAATTTCATAAAAAAATGCGATAAAGGTCTTGAAATGCTGAATGAAAACCCTCGTAAAGTCAGTCTTGCTCCCATGCTGGATTGGACCGATAAGCACTTTCGTTATTTATTACGCCTGGTGTCAAAAAACATCTGGTTATACTCTGAAATGGTGACTACGGGGGCGATTCTTCATGGTAATAATTTAGAACGTTTTTTATCGTATAATGAAGTTGAACACCCCATTACTCTGCAATTGGGTGGTAGTGTGCCGGAAGAACTGGCCAGCTGTTGCCAACTAGCCCAGGACTATGCTTATGATGAAGTTAACCTCAATGTGGGCTGTCCCAGTGATCGGGTACAATCGGGTCGCTTTGGCGCCTGTTTAATGGCAACACCTGAATTAGTTGCTGAATGTATTGCTGCTATGATTGATAGTGTTGATATCCCCATTTCTATTAAAACCCGCATTGGGATTGATCATGAAGATCATTATGATCAGCTGCAGTCTCTGGTGGAAAAAGTGAGCAGTACAGGATGTCAATATTTTACTATTCATGCCAGAAAAGCCTGGTTAGAAGGGCTGAGTCCTAAAGAAAATCGAGATATTCCTCCGTTACGCTATGATTTTGTTTATCAGCTGAAAAAAGATTTTCCTGATTTACACATTAGTCTCAATGGTGGTATAAAAACCTTGTCTGAGATGCAGCAACATTTAAAACAGCTTGACGGGGTTATGATTGGCCGGGAAGCCTATCATAATACTTATCTTATGGCAGAGATTGATCAATTGTTCTTTAGCCCCCCCGAGTGTAAACCAGAGTGTAAACCAGAGTGTAAAGATGGGTATCATGCAGAGCAAATCTCCACCAGGCCCCGCAGCAGAAAACAGATCATCAATGCTTATGCTGATTATATTGAACAGGAAATGACTAAAGGTGTACCATTAATGCAGCTGACGCGTCATGTGTTGGGCTTAATGCACTCCTGCCCGGGTTCCAAAGGATTCAGGAGAATGTTAAGTGAAAATGCTTATAAAAAAGGCTTTGGTGCAGAATTATTAATACGCGCTGCAGAAGAAGTTGATTGTGATTAGACAAAGAAGACGTTGCGTGCAACGTCTCTACGGTGGCGTGAACAAGAATATGCAAATGGTTCAATTGGGTTTAACTAATATAATAGTCACATTATCTTTGCCGCCGGCTTTATTGGCAGCACTAATTAAGGCCTGAGTGGTTTGTTTTAGAGTGGCCTGGCTGTTTTTTTGTAAAATATCCTGAATCTCCTGCTCAGAGAGCATGTCGTGCAGGCCATCAGAACACAAAAGAAACAATTCATTGGTATGTATAGTGTAACTGTATTGATCGGCGACTGCTTTACTCCACGGACCTATGGCTTTGTAGATAATATTATGGCGCGGCGCTTCACCTTCCATTCCGGTATCAAGCCATAATTGATAGTGACTATGATCGGTGCTTAATTGTGTGAGTTCAGCCTGATAAAAACTATAGCAGCGACTGTCCCCCACATTAAAGGTGTGGATTTCCTTATTATTTTCATCAATAGAACTTATCCAAAAGCCGGTCACTGTGGTGCCCATGCCTTGGCCTTCAGAAATGCCTTGAGCCAGATTATTACTATGGATTTTCTTATTGGCTCCTTCAATAGCGTCCTGGATCACTTGCCTGATTGTTTCAGAATTAATGAACTTAGGATTATTTTTAACGTCCAAATCGGAATCATTTTGTTCATTAAGCCAGGTTTTTATATGTGAAAAAATATTCTTAACTGCTAAATTACTGGCGACTTCTCCGGCTCTATGACCGCCCATACCATCAGCAACAATGAACAAGCCGAGTTTTTCATCGATAAGATAACTGTCTTCATTGAGTTTGCGCTTTTGTCCGAGATCACTAATGCCGCATGAATAGCTGTTCAGTGAATCGGGTGACTGCGCCAGTTTATTAAAAAAACTTTTTAATCCCATGTTTTTTTCACTCTCATGACAGCAGCTCATAGTCTAATTCATCAATAAATTCTTTCAGACTCGGGGCTAGTACTTTTTCAATAGGATAACCGGGACGTTCAAGAACGACATGGCCGGAATCATTTTCTACACTGATAATATAGTCTGAATCTGTACAGGCAATAAATAAGCTGAGACTTTGTTTATTGCGCAGTTTATTCAATGTATGGCCGATTTGATTTTCAATTAAACGTTTCATATCGGTTTCGTTCCAGACAAACATTAAAGTTAAATTCCCCTGTTCTTCGCTGGAAAAGCGGCTGCCTGTGGATTGATTCTTCTGCGGCACAAAGCTGACATCCATTTGAGCTGACCAGTAATGACTGAAAAAGATTTTTATATCAGGATGTAATTCAGTTTCCAGTGCATTTTCAAGCCCTGCAAGATCATTATTATGTTCTCTTTGTATGGGTTTCCAATGTATAGAATCAACCATTCCTTCCGATAGAAAACGCTTTCCCTGCTGACAGGCTGAGGGCCAGTCTGAATGGTATTCTGTGACAGGTAAAGCACCTGTCTGTGTTTCTATGGTATTGAGATAACGTTTAAAAAAATTATCCAGACTATTGTAAAGTGGATTTAATTCAGCCTTAGAGTTCACTGTTTGATATTTCCTGAGCAAATAATTGTTTGAAAAAATATTTTCCGGCATCAGTTAAAATATAACGTTGATGAGCATTCTTTTCCATAATGCGTCTCTCCAGCAATACGTCCTTCACGACTTCATAGAGTGTTTTATTAGCTAATCTGGCGGCAAGTATGAGCTGTTTAACGTCGTCTTGCTGTGAAATTTCTTCCAGCAGCTGTGCGGAAATCCCAGCATTTTCATTTTCTAACAGCTCATAACCAAAACCTGCTGCGGTAATTTTTCTGGCCAGAATTAACAAACTGACCTGGATTTTGATGGCCATTTCTTTATAGGTATCACCCAGATGTAAATCTCGTATAAAGAAAAAAGAA
>DAOVUE010000287.1 GCA_030632745.1 Pseudomonadota bacterium
AATTGCAAGTAAATCTACTATTTATAATGAAAATTATGACTCAGGTCAAGCGCAATCCACTCTGTGGAGCAGTCCTGAAGTGGATATTATCTGTGGTGATTTTTTTGCCATAAATAAACAGCAACTACATGATATTGATGCGGTTTATGACAGAGCTGCCCTGGTTGCTCTGCCGCGTGAAATGCGTAAAAAATACGTAAAAAAATTACTGCAGATAATACCGGAAAAAATATCAATATTATTGGTGACTATGGATTATAATGAAAAGGAAAAGCAGGGACCGCCGTTTTCAGTGCCTGAAGAAGAGGTTTTTCAGCTTTATGCAGCTCATTTTGATATTAAATTGCTGGAAGTGACAGATATTACACCGGATAAACGCAGTCCCCGTTCGCAAAATATGTCCTATTTTAATGAGCGAGTCTTCCTTTTAAAGAGCTGAAAGAGCAACTTAATATTAATTTATACAACTATTAACGATAAAAAGCAATTATGACCAAAACTTATATTAAAGGTAAAGATGAGGCGCTGGAAGTCTCTATAGAAAAAATGCAGACTCAATTGAAAGCCCTGGGCTTTGATATTGAAGAAGTATTATGGCTTAATCCTGTGAGTAATATTTTTTCAGTGAATATTCGGGATAGAAACTGTCCTTTGTTATTTACTAATGGTAAGGGAAGTACTAAAAATGCCTGTCTTGCCAGTGCCCTGGGTGAATTTTTTGAACGTTTGAATTGCAATTATTTCTTTGCGGATTATTATCTGGGTCAGACTATTGCCCGGGCGGATTTTGTGCATTATCCCGATGAACGATGGTTTTCAGCTGATGATGAAATAGACAGTAATGGCCTGCCGAAAGATTTGTTAAATGAATCATTATGGGCTTTTTATAACCCTCAACAACAATTAACGCCCGGCTTATTGGTTGATACCAATTCAGCTAATACTGAACGCGGCATCTGTGCTGTGCCGTTTATGCGTCACAAAGATCAGAAAAAGACCTGGTTTCCAGTTAATATTGTGGGTAATTTATATGTCAGCAACGGTATGTCTGCCGGGAATACGGTTATGGAAGCCCGTACACAGGCCTTGTCTGAAATTTTTGAACGCTATGTAAAAAACCGTATTATTGCTGAACGGATTAGCCTGCCTGAAGTTCCGGTTCATATTCTCGACATGTATCCGAAAGTGCTTGAAGCCAAGGCTGAGTTAGAACAGGAAGGCTTTGTTATCGAGGTTAAGGATGCTTCTTTAGGCGGTCTTTATCCCGTTATTGCTATCACCATGATGGAACCGGATTCCGGACGCTGTCTGGTTTCTTTTGGCGCTCATCCAGATTTTGAAGTTGCATTAGATAGAACCATGACTGAGTTACTTCAGGGGCGACGTCTGGACTCTCTGGATGGTTTTCAGACACCCTGCTTTGATGATGAAGCAGTCGCTGATCCGGTCAATCTTGAGACCCATTTTATTGATTCCAGTGGTTTGATCAGTTATGACTTTTTTAAGCAGGAGAAAGATTATGATTTTGTTTACTGGGACTTTGAAAGTAATACTCAGTCTGAATTTGAATTTTTAGTATCCCTGCTGCATGATGAGGAGCTGCACCTGGAACAGAGTGAACTTTATATTGCAGATTATGAACATCTGGGTGTTTATGGCTGTCGCATCATTGTCCCGGGCATTTCTGAAATTTACCCTGTTGAGGAATTGTATTGGCAGAATAATAACGAGGCCATAGGACTGAGAGAAAAAATCCTGACTTTAGGCTCATTAAATAGTGATCAGGCAGAGCAGCTTCTACAGGATCTGGAACAAAGCGATTTTAGTGATCACTCTGATGTGTGTGGTCTGATCGGCATAGCTCCTGATCCGCAAAGCAGCTGGGAAACGCTTCGAGTGGGTGAATTAAAAGGTATGCTGGCATTACATCTTGGTGATTATGCTCAAGCTGTGGAGTGGAGTGAATGGTGTCTGGAAATGGATCAATTATTACCTGAACGGGAAAAATTTTATCGCGCCTTAATTGCTCTACTGGAACTTCAGCTGGATGAAAATAGAGACGTCAGTCGGTATCTTGACGGGCTGAAAACTTTATATGGAACACCAGTTATTGATCGATGTATTGCCCTGATTGAAGGAAACAGCCGTTATGATGGATTATTTGATGCGGGCATGGAGCTGAAAGGCTTTGTACGGCACCAGAGTTTGCTGGATGCATATGAAAAACTGCAAGCTGCAAAAAGATCAGCATTATAAGACCTTACTAAAAAGGACTGTTTTATTTTGTTATTATTGACTACAATTCTTATTTGAAATAAATAAAAAGTTGAGAAAAAATGAAAGATAACTTTGCCAGTATTATTAGCGCTGTCGGTGAAGATTTAAATCGGGATGGTTTAAGGGAAACTCCGGAGCGTGCTGCGAAAGCATTTGAGTTTTTAACACGGGGTTATAAGCAGGACATCAATGAAGTGGTGAATGATGCTATTTTTGCATCAGATAATGATGAAATGGTGCTGGTTAAGGATATCGAGCTTTATTCTCTATGTGAGCATCATCTGCTGCCCTTTATCGGCAAATGCCATGTGGCTTACCTGCCGCAGGGAAAAGTAATAGGCTTATCCAAAATTGCCCGAATTGTCGATATGTACGCCCGCAGACTGCAGATTCAGGAAAATATGACCAAGCAGATTGCTGAAACTATTATGCAGGTAACGGGGGCCAGGGGTGTTGGAGTGGTTCTGGAAGCACAACATTTGTGTATGATGATGCGCGGAGTCGAGAAACAAAACTCCATGATGACTACCTCCATGATGCTGGGTGCCTTCCGTGAGACTCCTGCCACACGCTCTGAATTTTTACACTTAATCCGTTAGAATTTATTGTCAGGAATTAATACACGCATGTTATTAGCCACTATTCGTATAAAAAATTTGCGCCTGAGGACTTTTATTGGTTTTAATGAAGAAGAAAAAATCAAAAAACAGGACGTTATAGTGAATATCACTTTACGTTATGATGCCGCCACAGCTGCTGAAAGTGATTCGGTGGAAGATGCCTGTAATTATAAAATATTAACCAAACAGATCATCACCCTGATAGAAGAAAAATCCTTTGACCTGCTGGAAGCAATGACTGCGGATATCATCAATTTAATAGCTAAAGCAGATAAAGTTTTAGAAGCAAGCGTAGAAATAGACAAACCTCACGCACTGCGCTTCGCGGATTCAGTTTCCTTGACTATGGATTATAAACGTTAAAGTTATGGGACGTTCGTGAATGATACTGGAAATACGTGCTTTTGAGTGTGAGCTTATCTTTCAGGGGACGCTTCGAGGCCATCCCTGGCCCGCTATAGTGAAAACATCCTTGTTTTCACAATCCCCTGAAAGATAAGATCACACTCAAAATCACTCCTACGTCATTCCTCTCTGGTGGAGTGAAGAGCAAGATCAAAAGCCTGAAAAAAATCAAAAGATAAACATATAGATGATAGAACAGAATATCGTTCACCGGAGAACTTTTGTTCTTGATCTGGCTCTTGCTCTTCCCACCCACAGCGAAAAAAGTGATGCAGGTAGTGCTGGGAAGGTAGGTTGATCTATCTGGGG
>DAOVUE010000382.1 GCA_030632745.1 Pseudomonadota bacterium
ATCAACTTATTTGTTCAGGTGCTATAATCTACGGCGTTATTTAATTTCCTTATTCACTGAGACGGATCTGATTTAGACTAGGTGGGCCTCGTTCACCTGAATTTGTTAATAAGCCCGGAATGAAAAGCCGCTGGGGCCGGCTTTACGGCAGTGCTCTCAGTCTTGCTGTGAGCAATCTGGCCCGGCTTTCTACCGCCCAGCAGTCTTCCGCTCAGCCTTCTACCGCTCAGCAGTCAGGCCAGTTTATTACCCTCATCACTGCAGATATGCCGGCAGCTCAAAAGCTGAGATATGAATTATCGTTTTTCCTGGCTGGCTCTTGTCCCGCTGATGGCTCTCATCCCGCTGAAGGCTCTCATCCCGCTGAAGGCTCTCAACCCGCTGAGGGCACTGACTTAGAAATTCTCACTTTGCCGGACTGGGAGACATTGGCTTATGATCAGTTTTCACCTCATCAGGATATTATTTCTGAACGTCTGGCCACACTTTATCACTTGCCGCGACTCAAAAAAGGGATATTAATTGTCCCTTTAAGTACTCTGATGCACCGTTTGATGCCTGTGGATTATATTAATAATAATACGCTGATCCTTAATACCGGTATGACTCTGGATATTGCAGAGTTTCGCAGAGATCTGGAAAAAAGTGGTTATCGCTGTGTCGATAATGTGTATGAACATGGCGAATTTTCTGTACGCGGCAGTATTATAGATTTATTTCCCATGGGCAGCTCACTGCCCTATCGTATTGATTTATTCGATGATGAAATTGAGACCATCAAGAACTTTGATATTGAAACTCAGCGTTCTATAGGTGTGTGTAATTCCATCAATATGATGCCGGCACGTGAATTTCCCATGGATAAACAGGCCATTGAATTATTCCGCGAACAGTATCGTCAGCAGCTGGGTGGAGAACTGACTGAAAGTATTATTTACAATAATATTGGTCTGGGAATCTCACCACCGGGTATCGAATATTATCTGCCGCTGTTTTTTCAGCAAAGCACCAGTTTATTTGATTATTTACCCGAACAATCCATTATTGTTAACTTCCTGGATTTAGAGACGGTTACTGATCAGTTTATTAAAGATACAGAAGGTCGTTATGAACAATATCGTCATAATACCTCCCGTCCTATCTTAAGCCCGCAGCAATTATTTCTAAAAAAAGATGAATTATTTGCCCAATTAAAAAACTATCCGCGTATTATCTGTCAGAATTTTGAATTTGACGATTCCTTATTTACAAAGAAAGTAAAAAAGACATCAGGTGTTTATAATTTCAGCAGTGAAAAACCGCCTGCTCTAACCATCGATACAAAAAGAGAAAATGTACTACATACTCTGGAAAGCTATTTAAAAACATCCAGAAAAGACAAACGACGGGTGTTATTCTGTGCCGAAACAGCGGGACGCAAAGAAACACTGCTGGAATTGCTTAAACCGCATAAAATTTATCCTAAAAACAGCACCAGCTGGAGTGATTTTCTTGCTGCTGATTACTCATTGGGTATCTGCACTGCCCCTATTGATGAAGGCATACAATTAGCCGACATTGCTCTCATCAGTGAATCCCAGCTGTATGGTCAGCAGGTCATGCAGCGCCGTCGAAGAAAGGCGAAATCGCGTGATAATGATGCCATTATTAATACCCTGGCCGAATTACAGGTGGGCGCACCCGTAGTCCACGAAGATAATGGCGTAGGTCGTTATCTGGGTCTTGAAACCATCACACTGGGTGATGAAACCACTGAATTTTTAGCTCTTGAATATGCAGGGGGTGATAAACTCTATGTACCTGTTGCCTATTTGCACTTAATTAGTCGCTATACCGGCTCTAATCCTGATACGGCTCCGCTGCATAAATTAGGCAGTGGTCAATGGGAAAAGGCCAAACGCAAGGCCAAAGAAAAAATTCACGATGTGGCGGCAGAACTACTGGAAATTTATGCCTTACGTGAAGCTCAGCAAGGCTTTGTGTATCGTTTCAGCCAGGAGGATTACATTACTTTTGTCAGTGGCTTCCCGTTTGAAGAAACCCCCGATCAAAAAACCGCCATTGAAGCGGTTATAGACGATATGACAGGTCCAAAACCCATGGATCGTCTGGTCTGCGGAGATGTAGGTTTTGGCAAAACCGAAGTCGCCATGCGAGCTGCTTTTGTGGCTGTCAGCGGTGGAAAACAGGTAGCAATCCTGGTTCCTACCACCTTACTCAGTCAGCAGCATACTGAAAGCTTTCAGAATCGTTTTGCAGAATGGCCGGTTAAAATTGCCGGTTTATCACGTTTTCAAAGCAAAAAGGAACAGGAAGTTATTCTTAAAGAAGTGGCTGCCGGCACTATTGATATTATTATCGGCACGCATAAGTTATTACAGTCAAGCATCAAGTATAAACAACTGGGCATGGTCATTATTGATGAAGAACACCGTTTTGGTGTACGTCAAA
>DAOVUE010000120.1 GCA_030632745.1 Pseudomonadota bacterium
GTTTTAATATTTCAGCAGCAATTTCACAATCATCACCGATTAAATCCCGCATACTGGCAAAAAATTTAACTTCAATACTCACATTGACCTCTCTTACTTTATATCACTGAATGCTGAATTTTATATTATTTAAAAGTATAATCCTGAACTATAAACTATATTCTCATTCAATGCATTGTTCTATGATCAATTCTATGAACAATCAAAAAGTATAATAACAAAATAACTATAAGCGGGTAATCATGAGCGAATTAACACATTTTAATACTAAAGGTGAGGCACATATGGTGGATGTGGGTGCAAAAGCCATTACTCATCGACGTGCTGTCACCGAAGGTCAGATTACTATGCTGCCTGAAACTCTGGCATTAATCGTTCAGGGTACACATAAAAAAGGCGATGTACTGGGAATTGCTCGAATTGCAGGTATTATGGCCGCCAAACAAACGGCTAATCTGATTCCCCTATGTCATCCCCTGGCGCTGACCCATGTTGATCTGGAACTTATAGTCAATGAGTCTGAAAGCCTGGTTTCCTGCCGCTGCACGGTTGAAACTGATGGAAAAACCGGGGTTGAAATGGAAGCATTAACCGCCACTCAGATTGCTTTATTAACTATTTATGATATGTGTAAAGCAGTGGATCGGGGCATGGTGATAGGCAATATTCGATTGCTGGAAAAAGAAGGTGGAAAATCCGGTCATTGGATTTGCGGCTAATCCTCCCCCCTGATACTACTATGTGTGGAGGGTGATTGTGTGGTGGGTGATTGTGGTAGATTGAAGATATAAATAAACTTGCAGACAGTTACGACTTTAACTATACTCAAAACATGACTACAATCACTTTTGACACATTAAAATTTGTTGAACGACTCGTTAATTCCGGTATGCCTGAGAAACAGGCAAAGGCTTTGGCACAAGCAAAAATTAACGAAGCTAACCTGGAAGAACTGGCGACCAAGTCTGATCTTAGAGATGAACTTGCTCCTGTCCATTCTGATATGCGTTTAATTAAGTAGATGCTGGCATTGATCATTATTGCTACAGTTGTCCCTGCTTTAAAGTCTCTCTTTTCATAATCCTAAATAACATGGCATACGATACCCTATAAAAAACACTGATAACCAGGAGCATGTCCGTAGCAGGATTTACATTCCCGGACAAGCTCATAGTCATTTAACTCTGTTTCATTACACAGAATGACAGCTTAAGAGTTATTATAGATTTTACTGCCTGTTTCTTTAAATTGAATTGATTTTTCTGCCATGCCTTCTTTTAGGGCATCATTAACATTACTGAAGCCGTGTTTTGCCGCATAGTCTCTTACATCCTGAGTGATTTTCATGGAGCAGAAATTAGGGCCGCACATGGAGCAGAAGTGAGCGACTTTGTGTGCCTGTTTGGGCATGGTTTCATCATGGTATTCACGTGCACGTTCCGGATCTAAACCCAGGTTAAACTGATCTTCCCAGCGAAATTCAAAGCGAGCCTTGGACATGGCATTATCACGTACCTGAGAGCCGGGTATGCCTTTGGCCAGGTCAGCGGCATGAGCAGCCAGTTTATAAGTAATAATTCCATCACGCACATCTTCTTTGTTCGGTAGTCCCAGATGCTCCTTGGGTGTGACATAACACAGCATAGCAGTACCATACCAGCCGATTTGTGCAGCACCAATGGCAGAGGTAATATGATCATAACCCGGAGCAATATCTGTTGTCAGAGGTCCAAGAGTATAAAATGGAGCTTCATTACAGGATTCCAGCTGAATCTCCATATTTTCTTTGATCATATGCATGGGTACATGACCCGGGCCTTCGATCATGGTTTGTATATCATGCTTCCAGGCAATTTGTGTCAGTTCCCCCAGCGTTTTTAACTCACCTAATTGTGCTTCGTCATTGGCATCAGCAATTGAGCCCGGACGCAGGCCGTCACCCAGAGAAAATGCCACATCATAGGCCTTCATTATTTCACAAATGTCTTCAAAATGAGTGTATAGAAAGCTGTCTGTGTGGTGAGCAAGACACCATTTAGCCATAATAGAACCGCCTCGAGAGACAATACCCGTCAGTCGTTTTGCGGTAAGCGGCACGTGTTGTAAACGAACTCCGGCATGAATGGTAAAATAATCAACGCCCTGCTCTGCCTGTTCAATCAAAGTATCTTTAAATATTTCCCAGGTCAGATCTTCTGCTTTACCATTTACTTTTTCCAGAGCCTGATAAATAGGAACAGTACCAATAGGTACTGGAGAATTACGGATAATCCACTCACGAGTTTCATGGATATTTTTCCCGGTAGAAAGATCCATCAGGGTATCGCCGCCCCAGCGGGTAGACCAGACCATTTTTTCAACTTCTTCGGTAATAGAGGAAGTCACTGCCGAGTTACCGATATTAGTATTCACTTTGACTATGAAATTACGCCCTATAATCATCGGTTCAATTTCAGGGTGATTAATATTAGCCGGGATAATTGCCCGTCCTAATGCCAGTTCCTGACGTACAAATTCAGCAGTGACCTGCTGCGGAATATTAGCCCCGAAGTCTTCTCCCGGATGCTGAGGATATTGCCCCATTAGCCCGGCATCACGCATTTCATGTAATTTAGTATTTTCGCGAATAGCCACATATTCCATTTCCGGAGTAATAATGCCCTGACGTGCATAATGCATCTGAGAAACATTTTTACCTGATAGTGCTTTGCGGGGTGCACGAATGTGCTCAAATCTCAGATGCGCCAGTTCCTCTGCAGTTTGACGCTGCTGCCCGTATTCTGAACTGGGGCCGCTTAATTGCTCAGTATCATTGCGTTCTATAATCCAGTTTTCTCTTAAAGCCGGCAAACCTTTGAGCAGATCAATTTCGGCCAGAGGATCCGTATAAATTCCTGAGGTATCGTAAACAGGAATAGGCGGGTTTTTTTCTATACCCTCATTGGTATGAGTATCATCCTGGGAAATTTCACGCATTGGAACCTGAATATCAGGCCGGCTTCCCTGTACGTATATTTTTTTTGAACCGCTGAAAGGCCGGGTAACCTCTGCTGATAACTGACTGGTTTGTTGAATAAAAGTTTCTGGTATGGCGCTCATACTATTCCTTACGTTGTTAGTATATTGGTTAGTGCATAGACTGACTATTGAGCGTATGGAAGGTTAATTGTATGGCATCACATTGTTGGATGGTGTAATACAGATTAAGTGCTTTCCTACGCCGGTGTGAACCGGATCAGGTTCGAAGGGTATTTCTCGCCTCATTTCTCGCATCTTAGCTTGAGGACCCCTAGCAGGACTGAAAATAACTGAAATTTGATAAAATTTCAAGTAGAAAGACCTATAATGCTTCCAGTTTTCTCATACCGGCAGGCAATAATTTCAGTTCAACTAAAGCAGTGATCAGGACGGCAAAAAATGAAGCATCTTCATAAAGCATTTGATAATATTGAATTTTCATGGTCAGAGCACTGCCAAAAACAATGGCTATAAAAGCAAAAATGGAACCTACAGCCAGTGTTGAAAAACCGGTGATACCTTGTCCGATAGTACAACCCATGGCCAAAACACCACCAAAACCCATTAAAACAGCACCAATGACATGAGTAATAAAATCTTTACTATTAAAAAACCATTCAATTCTGAAGCTTTTAGTCACCAGAGCCCAGAATAAAGAGCCCAGGATCACTCCGAAAACAGAAACAATACCAAACGTTAACTTGGAAGATGGCAGGCCTGAGCTGACGTAGCCCAGGGTTTGCCCCATCGGATTAATAAAGGTAAAGGACTGTGATGATAGAGCGGCCCCCTGAGCAGGCTTACCTGCTTCTGAGTCACTCACCATATCCCAGTTCTCATAATACTCTGCAAGAGTATATTGTTCACCCTCATCCACCAGATCAATCATTATGGAATTGCTCAAATACCAGCCGGCTAAAACCGCCAGCCCCACCACCAGGCCGGCAAACCAGTGCTCAGGATTATTGCGAAAGCCTTTACCCCTGAGAATATACAGCAACATCAGAAACACAATAGCTCCTCCAATGATCAAACGGGTAAACAGCGGATTGTCTCTATTGATAATTGAGCCCAAATCCTGTTGAGTTTGCAGAGAAATAGCCAGAGGACGAATCCAGTCATAAAAAAGAATTGAAAAAAGTGTCTTGTCAGTGCCGGGAAAGGGGGTAATCATAAAATAGGCGATAAAAGCAATAATAATAAAAACAATAATAGACTTAATATTACCCCCGCCGATACGAATCAATGTTTTATTACCGCAGCCACTGGCCAGAGTCATACCAACACCAAATAAAAAACCACCCAGGATATTTTCTGCCCAGACCAGCTGACTGGCACGATAAGGAGGAAAACTTGCATCCGCATTAACAATACCCAGGTATTCCATCAGCAGCATACCGGTGATAGCAACCGCTATGGCTAATAACCAGGAACGAAAACGGCTGTAATCCCCCATATTGACCATATCTGAAACTGCACCCATGGTACAAAAGTTTGTTTTATTAACTACTGCACCTAAAATAAAGGCCACTATAAAAACACACAGCAGTAGTGTTGTTTGAGCTTCAGAAAATGATTCAAATAACATTAAAAATTCTCCTGAAAAAATATTTTTAATAGACTTATCAGCACCATTCTAACAAAAGTCTTTATAAAAACAATATTTAGTTAATCAAAGGGGTCATAATCAAAGGGGTCAGAGTAAATGATTTATAAAAAAATCATTTACTCTGACCCCTTTGATTTCCTTTGATTTGGTCTACCTTTTGGCCTTAAATTCTTTTATAATTGAAGTTTACTCCTGCTCCCTATTTAACAATAAAGTTAACAATAAAGGCATAACAAATGATTGAAATGAATTTTGAAACTGCTCGACACAATATGATTGAACAGCAAATAAAACCATGGAATGTCATTGACCCGGTTGCTCTGGACGCATTGGAAGCTATTCCAAGAGAGAATTTTGTCCCCTCCGGTATGAAAAAATCTGCTTTTTCTGATTTTGAATTACCTATCGACTGCCATCAGGTTATGCTCGCACCCAAGATAGAAGCAAAAATTCTTCAGGCAGTACAAATTCAAAGCACAGATAATGTTCTGGAAATTGGAACGGGCAGCGGCTATATGACAGCTCTTCTGGCTCACCTTGCTGCCACCGTCCGCACAGTTGAAATACATAGTGAATTAAGCCGGCAGGCAGAGCAAAACCTTAAAGCTGAAGAGCTTGATAATGTCACCTTTGTTGTTGCTGATGCAGCACAGGGTTTTAACAGTGATGAGAGCTTCGATGTTATTATCTTAACCGGCTCGGTTCCTCAACTGCCTGAAAGTTTTAAGCAAAGTCTGAAACCCGATGGCCGTCTCTTTGCTGTTATCGGTACAGCACCGATTATGAAAGCAATGCTGATCACACGAATAGCAAGCGATCAATTTTCTTATGAAGAACTATTTGAAACAGAAATTCCAGTACTGGAAAATGTAACACAGGACAATTCATTTACCTTATAAATTATGATAAAAATTGCACAATTAGTAAAACAATCTTCGGATGCAAGTAGTAACGAAACACCCTTTGAACGTCCTCTTGAGTTATTAGAGAGTTGTCATGAAAAAATTATACATTTTTCTTCTACATTATTAAAACTCAGCACTGCCCTAAAGCAGCAGGGCTGGTCTGAAGAACTGACTGCAACAGCACATAATATCACTCGCTATTTTAATATAGCCGGTCCCGAGCATCATTTTGATGAAGAACTAAAAATATTTCCTCCAAATATCGCAGTTAATATATATTCATAAGATCAACAAAGCAGTGACTTAATTCAGCTTATTAATCGTA
>DAOVUE010000291.1 GCA_030632745.1 Pseudomonadota bacterium
ATATTAGTACTTTAATTTCTGCCAAGTCCCTTCCTTCAGGGAGGGGAGGATGTCAAATAATACGTTCTGAGTAAGGAACCAGCTTATTAATTTTCGTTCTGAAAAAAAAATCATATTCGGTATTGACCCCGGCTCCCTGAAAACGGGTTACGGTCTTATAGAGTCTTGTGGGAATCGACTGCGTTTTTTAGAATGCGGAACTATCAGGACCGGAGGTGGACCGTTTCCGCCCAGATTAAAAATTATATTTAATGATATTCGTTCGATTGTTCAGCAGTGGTGTCCCGATGAAATGGCGATTGAAAATGTTTTTCTGGCACGAAACCCTGATTCTGCGTTAAAATTAGGTCAGGCCAGAGGAGCGGCTATTTGTGCTGTCATGGTGGATGATATAGCGGTTGCAGAATATACTGCTAATCAGGTTAAGCAGTCCATTGTGGGAAAAGGTCATGCTGACAAAAGTCAGGTTCAGCACATGGTTAAAATATTGCTTAACCTGAGTGATAAACCACAGGAAGATGCTGCAGATGCACTGGCTATTGCACTTTGTCATGCCAATACTAGAAAAACAATGACAGAACTGCGGACTAAAGCCACGCAAAGATATCCGGCAGAGGTATTATCAGCAATTCGCGGCAGAAGAAAAAAACGCTTCACTTTGTAGAGAGCCATCAGCCAAATGTTGTTGCCGCTGTCGCTTTGCTAACATTAAAATCTCACATAAGACAGCTGCAGCTTTTTATTCGCTCAGGCTGCTCATGTTAGATAAGAGCATAATAGGAAGTTAAATGATAGGACGCTTGTCTGGTATTCTGATTCAAAAACAAGCCCCGCAGCTGATGATTGATGTTCAGGGCGTTGGCTATGAAGTGCAGGCTCCTATGAGTACTTTTTATCAATTGCCTGAGCTGGATCAGCCTATTGTTCTGTTGATTCATATGGTAGTGCGTGAAGATGCGCAATTACTATATGGTTTTTATAGTGAATCAGAGCGGCTGTTATTTAAAAGTCTGATTAAAGTGAATGGTGTCGGACCTAAACTGGCTTTAACCATTTTGTCTGGTATCAGTGCCAATGAATTCGTTAAAGTGATTAGAAATAATGATGAAAGCGGTTTAATTAGTCTGCCGGGGATTGGCAAAAAAACGGCTCAAAGATTAATTGTTGAAATGAAAGACCGTTTTGATGACTGGAAAAGTGAATCAGCCGATGATATGGATCGTCCTTCAATGGAATCCGGGAGCTTATCCACTGAACAGCATATAATAAAAGAGTCTGTGAGCGCTCTGATTGCATTGGGGTATAAACCCGTTGAAGCCGGCAGAATGATCCGTCAACTGGATACACAGGAGCAAAGTAGTGAAATGTTAATTAAACAAGCCTTAAAAAATACTGTGAAAAAATGCTAGACTCATGTTAGATAATGAACGCATCATCTCCGCCGTAGAAACCTCTAATGAAGATCAAATTGATCGTGCTATTCGACCTAAAACATTAAGCGATTATGTGGGACAGCCTGCTGTTTGTGAGCAAATGGATATTTTTATTCCGGCTGCAAGAAATCGTAATGAAGCACTGGATCATGTACTGATCTTTGGCCCGCCAGGTTTAGGTAAAACAACATTATCTCATATCATAGCCAATGAAATGGGCGTTAATTTACGCCAGACTTCAGGCCCCGTGCTTGAGCGTCCCGGTGATTTAGCGGCATTGCTGACGAATCTGGAAGAAGGGGATGTTTTATTTATTGATGAAATTCATCGTCTAAGCCCTGTGGTTGAAGAAGTACTTTATCCGGCGATGGAAGATCACCAGCTGGATATTATGATTGGTGAAGGGCCTGCAGCCCGTTCTATTAAACTGGATTTGCCTCCCTTTACTCTTATTGGGGCAACCACCCGTGCGGGTCTGTTGACCTCTCCTTTACGCGATCGTTTTGGTATTGTACAACGCCTGGAATTTTATTCTGTTGCTGATCTCAGTCATATTGTCAATCGCACAGCGGCTATTATGGGAGTGGAGATAGAAGGGCACGGTGCTAATGAGATTGCTAAACGTTCAAGAGGTACACCGCGTATTGCCAATCGCCTGTTAAGACGAGTCCGGGATTATGCCGAAGTCAAAGGCGATGGTACTGTTGATGTGGCTGTGGCAGATAAAGCATTGAATCTGTTGGAGGTTGATCATATGGGCTTTGATATGATGGACCGGAAATTACTCCTCAGTCTTATTGAAAAATTTGACGGCGGCCCTGTCGGTGTGGATAATTTAGCCGCAGCTATAAGTGAAGAAAATGGAACTATTGAAGATGTATTAGAGCCCTATCTGATTCAGCAGGGCTATATTATGCGAACTCCCAGAGGACGGGTGGCTACTGATTTGGCCTATCTGCATTTTGCTATAGAAAAATAAAAAGCTAAATAAAAAATTAAGTAAAACGAGTCCGATTTTGAATGAATTTGTCTGGCCTGTCAGGGTCTATTATGAAGATACAGATAGTGGAGGTGTAGTTTATCACTCTAATTATCTGAATTTTATGGAACGAGCCAGAACCGAATGGCTGAGAAGCTTGCAACTGGAACAGGATGAACTTATTAATGAATATGGTATTATCTTTGTTGTTCGCTCAATTTCTATCGATTATTTAAAGCCGGCATTGTTTAATGATGCTCTTTATGTGAAGTCAAAAATAAAAAAACTGTCCAGGGTCAGCCTTATTTTTGAACAGCAGATTATAAAACAAAATGAACAGACTAATGAACAACAGTTATTAACACAGGGTATTGTGAAAATAGCCTGTTTAAGTATCACAGAAAAAAAACCTGCAGCCATACCACAATCAGTTTATAATACGTTTTCTGCACAATCATGCAAATAAATAATACATTACATCAATTTTGTATTACTCACATATATACTTGTATTACATACTCATATTAAATAAAGAAACGGAGCTAACGAAGCAATAATGCATACTGATATGTCTATTTTATCTCTTGTTACAAATGCCAGTGTTATGGTGCAGATTGTGATGTTTGGCTTGCTGGTGGTTTCTATTATTGCCTGGACCATGATTATTCAAAAATGGCTGATTTTAAAAAAATCAAAACAAGACGCGAATCTTTTTGAACGTCGCTTCTGGTCAGGTGCTGATTTGGTTGATCTTTATAAGGCTATCACTAAACGTAAAGATGCTCAGGGTATGGCGAGTATCTTTGAATCAGGTTTTCGTGAATATGCTAAAATGCACAAACAACCGGGTGTCGTCAGTGAAGCCGTTCTTGAAGGTGCACAGCGTGCTATGCGGGTCACATTGAATCGTGAAGTTGAACGGGTAGAAGCAGGTTTACCTTTTTTGGCAACCGTGGGTTCAACCAGTCCTTATGTCGGTTTATTTGGTACTGTGTGGGGAATTATGAATTCATTTCGAGCCCTGGGACAGGTTGAACAGGCTACTATGGCTATGGTTGCTCCGGGTATTGCAGAAGCTTTGATTGCAACGGCTATGGGACTGTTTGCCGCTATTCCTGCGGTGATTGCCTACAACCGTTTTTCCTATAGTGTTGAACGTCTGGAAAGTCGTTATGAC
>DAOVUE010000299.1 GCA_030632745.1 Pseudomonadota bacterium
ACTGCCGGATTTATGTTTTAGATATTTACCTTCTATGACAGCTATGGGGCGATTGCTGCCGGATTAGAACATCGATACACAACCTGTTTTGAACAATTGTGAATGGCCGGTCTGGAAATGAAACTAAAGGTGAGGAAACTCCTTTAATGGCAGGTATGGGACGTTATGTGGCGCTCCATCAAAAGGGTCGGAGTAATGATAAAAGGGACGCTACCCTTTATTCCTTTTTCTCCTGCTCCTGCTCTTTCGCCCCAGTGAGGGAATGACGTAGGAGTGATTTGGAGTGTGGGTTTATATTTCAGGGGATTGTAAAAACATGGATGTTTTTACATAGCGGGCCATGGACGGCTTTAAAGCGTCCCCTGAAATATAAACCCACACCCCAAAGCACGTATTGCTTGCGTCATTCCCGAACGCCGTCCTTAACGTCCCAGATTTGAAATCCATAAATCGCTGGAAGCACGGGTGATGTCTAAAATAATATTAGGAAAAATACCGCCTAACATGATTAATATAATAAACGCCATAACAAGTAATAGTTCCCGCTTACGCAGATCCATTGCTTCTGCTATGACATTGTTTTTTACGGGGCCTAAAAAGGCACGTTGATAGATACTGAGGAAATAAGCTGCTGCCAGTACAATGCCCGCTAAAGCGGCAATACCTGCCCCCGTATGACTGTTTAATACACTGACTAAAATAAGATTCTCAGCAATAAAACCATTGGTGCCCGGAACTCCCATACCTGCCAGCCCAAACACAAAAAAACAACTGGCCAGCAGAGGCATGGTTTTAGCCACTCCTCCCAAACTGACTAGTTCGGTTGAACCGGTTCTATGATGCAGAAAGCCAATTAAAATAAAAATTCCACCGGCTACAATAGTGAAGTTAAATAATTGAAATAAAGCCCCCTGAATCCCTTGCACGGAAAATGATGCAATGCCTAAAATAACGAGTCCAACATGACTGACACTGGAAAATGCTAACATCTTACGTAAATTTGTCTGATTGATGGCAAGTACTGCACCATAAAGTACACCGGTGATCCCCAGCCCTGCCAGCAACCAGCGGCACAGTAAAACGAATTAAACCATAGGCACCTAATTTAAGACCCGTCATTATGGCTGCTATACTGGCCGGACCTTCCATGGCGATAGCCGGCAACCAGGTGTGTAGAGGAAAAATAGGTGCTTTGAAGGCAAAGCCTAATAGTAATAAAAAGAAAATCGTGGTTTGATATTGTTCCGGAAGCGGGTTATTCAGCAGGGTGGCATAATCAAATACCAGTTCTCCTGAACCCAGTGCTGCATGGTTAAAGGCGACTAAAATAAAGCCCAGCAATAATGGAACACCGCCAGCCATCATGACTAAAGTGTATTTAACTGCGGCATAGCGCCGGTTAGAACCAATGCCCCAGTAATTAATAAGAAAATAAACAGGTAATAAGGTCAGCTCCCAGAAAAGAAAAAACAAAATAGTATTAAGCGAAACAAAAATACCTAATGTGGCTGTTTCTAAGAGCAGCAGCAGGGTGTAGAAAAGTTTTGGCATGCTGCGGATACTTGTCCATGAAGCCAGAATAACCCCGATAAATAATAAACTGGTGAGTGGTAAAAATAATACCGATAGCCCGTCTATACCAAGGGCATAGTCAATATTTAAAGTACTTATCCAGGGGGTCTTTTCAATAAACTGAAATCCCGGGTTGCTCTGATCAAAATTTAGAGTGACAACTAAAGAAATTAACAGGCTGATTGATGCACCAATAAGAGCAAATAAACGTGCTTTAAGTGGGTCTGAATTAAATAAAATGACAGCTGATGTAATGGGTAATATAAGCAATAAAAGACTCAGAATCGGGAAGGCCGCCACTAAATTAGAGGCTGAATCAGAAACTGAATGGGCAGTCATCACTGTGTTTGTGTGTTCAATCATTAGAAATCCTAATAATCCTGTTGAGTAGGTTAATTTTTAGATTAATTAGAGTGGCTGTAGAGTTCACCCAGCCCCTGCATTGAATGGTCAATAAGGCCCAGCCAGGGTTCGGAGTAGAAACCGGTTGTCAGCAATATAATGATAATCGCTATAGCCATCAGTTTTTCTGATGGCGATGCAGGTTTAAGGACTTTTTTATCCCAGGTGCCGACTTTGGGTGATAAAAAGGCCTGTTGAAAGGCCCATAACAGGAAACCTGCTGCAACCACATTACCCAGGGCTGAGGCAATAGTTACCAGGGCCCCGAAGCGATGGATCGAAGCTTCCATCAGTAAGTGAGCCGCATCAAAGCCCGGTGTTCCGGGCATACCCACCAGACTTAAAGCTGAGATGAGAAAGGCAATACCAATAATAGGGATGTAATCAAATAAACCGCCCAGTTTCGTTAATAGCATGGTGCGGGTACGCCAGAATACAAAGCCGGTCATAAATAATAAACCTGAGGTGGCCAGACCAAAGTTAATGGACAGCAGTACACTGCCTTCAAAGGCTATTTTATTGAGGCTGAATAAACCAATGACCAGTACACTGGTATGACTGACGACGGCAAAAGCTAACAGACGACGTAAATTAACCTGCATCATGGCCATGACTGCCGCGTAGAAAACACCCGCAACAGCAAGAGTAACAATGTATTCATGCCATTGTATAACGGCTTCAGGTAATAGTGGAAATACAAATCTCAGCAGGGCATAGATGCCTACTTTCAGACCTAATAAAAAAACCGGTGCTATGGCCACAGTGCCATGTTCTGCCGCCAGGGGCAGCCAGCCGTGCAGGGGGAATATAGGTATACGAATGGCCAGGCCGTAAAACAGCAAAAAGAAAATAATGGAGCGAATATCTTCGTGGACAGTCACTTCTTTGAGCAGTAAAAGATCAAATGTCCAGTCATTACCTGTGATGTGTACGTAGTTCCAGGCAAGCATAAAGATACCAGCACTAAGTAACAGGAGTCCGGTGAACATAAATTGTAAATAACGCGCCATAGCCAGATCACGATCGGGAGAGGTTGCCCAGCGGTGCAGCATATAACCCAGCAGCAGCACATCAAAAAATGACATGATGGTAAACCACAAAAGATCCAGAGTGGTAAACAGACTCATTAGAATTGCTTCAATAATTAGTACTAAAAAGGGTAAGTGTTTGGGCCTGCCCAGAGGGGCGATATTACAATAAATCATGACCATAACACTTAACAGTCCGGTCAGCAGAATGAATATTACACTCATGCCGTCTACGGCTGCATGATAAGACAGAGGGGCTAAAATGGTCACTTGTTCGGCCAGCTGCAGGGCAGAATTTGATTGATCAAAATGACGGTATAAGTCAATGGCAAGCAGCATTGCAATAATGCTTAATGCAATACCCGCTGTCATTAAATGCCTGGAGTTACGAAACCAGTATAAAACCATCAGACCCAATAAAGGCATGAGCTGCAGACTGCTTAATATGGGATAGGCTGATTGAGAAGCCCAATGAATTTCAGTAATGG
>DAOVUE010000371.1 GCA_030632745.1 Pseudomonadota bacterium
AAATCTGATAAGAAAAATTGATTAAATTCGTCAATTTCAGTCAGAGCCTGTACAGAATAAACTCCTTTTCCATGAGAAATAATATCACTATCTTCTTCTACATCATGTTCATCTTCAATTTCACCCACAATTTCTTCCAGCACATCTTCAATTGTAACTAATCCCGATACACCTCCATATTCATCAACAACTACGGCCATATGATTACGATTAGAACGAAAGTCTCTAAGCAAAACATTCAGGCGTTTACTTTCAGGAATAAAAACTGCCGGACGCAGATATTCTCTTAGATCTAAAGTTTGAGGAACATCGCTGGCAGTCTCTCTATTTGCATGTTCTCTATTCGCATGCTCTCTATTAGCAAAGAAACTAAGCATATCTTTAGCCAGAATAATGCCTTCAATATCATCACGATTTTCACCTATAACAGGGAAACGTGAGTGTGCGGATTCAACAATATAATTCAGTACTTCCTCGGCACCCGCATGGTGATCAATGACTTTCATTTGTGAACGCGGCACCATGACCTCACGGACCTGCATATCCGTAACATCCATAACTCCCTCAAGCATAGATAAAGTTTCACTACTGATGACATTGTGTAATTGAGCATCAAGTAAAACTTGCATTAATTGCGCTTTATTTTTAATTTCACCAATTAAAGCATGACCAATTTGTTCTAATAAATTTCGATTTTCACTGTCTTTTTTAATCATTTTCTGGTTTTACTTTTTCTCAGTAGAAGTCAAGTTCAGCTCAAGTTCATCTCAAGTTCATCTAAGGGTTGTTGACTCAGCTATAATTTGATTTGACTATGAATTTTACAATAGACGATAAAAACTTGCAAAATTCACTTCTTTAATCAAATGACTTCCCTCTAAAAAAATGAAAGAAGTAATGAAATACAGCATTATTTATTGAAATCAATCCCATTTTTAACTTTTTTCTGCACTAATTAAGTCATTTTTTAATAAAAATTCATGTTTTTGTCTATAATGAAACCACATTATTATAATTTATTATAAATTGTTAAAAACTTTCATTCAATCCAGGTAATTATGGTATTAGCTCAACAATTTCCCATGTTAACGGGACTCGCACGACAACTGGTTACGCAAAATCTTCTTGATGAAAAGATTGTAGTTGATGCGATGGAAACTGCACGCAAGGAAAAAATTCCTTTTGTACACTACATTGTACAACAGGATTTGGTCAAAGCCATTGACATCGCAATTATTGCATCCAGTGAGTTCGGCATTCCTTTATTTGATATCAATAGCATTGACTTAGAAAACGACACCATTCTGACGATTAAAGAAGCATTAATCACAAAACATCATGCCTTACCTATCCACAAAAGAGGTAATCGATTATTTATTGCCATCGCTGATCCAACCAATGTCAGTGCACTGGATGAAATTAAGTTTCAAGCCGGTTTAAGTGCAGAAACCATATTAGTTGAAGCAGACAAATTAGATAATGCTATAGAGAAAGCACTTTCTGCAGTTGATGACAGCATGAATATGTCTGACTTTGACGATGCAGATCTGGAAGATTTAGACTATGATGATGCTAAAAAAGAGGATGATGCAGTAGGTACTGACGCTGATGATGCACCCGTTGTTAAATTTGTCAACAAGGTGTTATTAGATGCAATTAATAAAGGCGCTTCCGATATTCATTTTGAGCCTTATGAGCAATTTTTTAGAGTGCGCTTAAGGCTGGATGGTATTCTCCAGCAAGTGGCCACCCCCCCTGTCAGCCTTACGCCTCGTATTTTAGCTCGCATTAAAGTACTTTCACAACTTGATATTTCAGAGCGTCGTATTCCTCAGGATGGTCGCATGAGGATGAAAATATCAAAAAACAGAGCTATTGATTTTCGTGTCAGTACCTGTCCAACACTATTTGGAGAAAAAGCAGTATTACGTATCCTGGACTCAGGCAGTGCAAAAATAGGCATTGAGGCCTTAGGTTATGAAGATTTTCAGAAGCAGTTTTACCTGGATGCTCTGGCTAAACCTCAGGGTATGATTTTAGTAACCGGCCCCACAGGCTCAGGTAAAACCGTTTCTTTGTATACAGGTTTAAATATATTAAACACTGAGACAGTCAATATTTCCACTGCTGAAGACCCCGTAGAAATTAACTTGCCGGGAGTCAATCAGGTCAATGTCAACCCTAAAACAGGCCTGACCTTTGCAGCTGCTTTACGCTCATTCCTGCGTCAGGATCCGGATATTGTGATGGTGGGAGAAATACGTGATCTTGAAACTGCTGAGATTGCTATTAAAGCAGCTCAGACGGGTCATATGGTTCTTTCTACATTACACACCAATGATGCACCGCAGACTTTATCACGTTTAATGAATATGGGAGTCCCACCCTATAACATTGCTTCAGCAGTCAGTTTAATTATTGCCCAGCGCCTGGCACGACGTCTATGTGATAATTGTAAACAGCCTGATGAAGTGCCTGAAGAGGCTTTATTGGAAGAAGGCTTTACTGCCGATGACATTGCCACCCGGTTTACACTGTACAAACCTGTAGGCTGCCCTAACTGCAATGGCGGTTATAAAGGTCGTGTCGGTATTTATCAGGTGATGAAAATGTCTGAAGAGATGGGTCGTATTATTATGGAAGGCGGTAATGCACTGGATTTAACCAATCAGTCTAAAAGGGAAGGGATACCTGACTTAAGAAAATCAGGCTTAAAAAAAATAAT
>DAOVUE010000079.1 GCA_030632745.1 Pseudomonadota bacterium
GAGAATAGTTGCACGGACTTATTGAGAAGTTACCTGTATCTTTGCCTAAGGGCTTACTTTATAGGGAGCTTATAGTGGGCTTATAGCTCCATTTGCTTACTTTCATTAACAACCAAATCCACTTTTTTTCTTAATTGGAGGATTTGTTGTTCTAATTGACTATTGTCTGTAGTTTGCTGCTGCTGTTCTAATAAATCATGAGCAAGATTTAAAGCGGCCATCACGGCAATCCGGTCGCTACCAATGACTTTTCCGGCACTGCGAATTTCCTGCATCTTTTCATTAAGTAAAGCAGCAGAATCCATTAAGCTCTCTTTATGATTGGGCGCACAGGCAATGCGGTATTCTTTTTCCAGGATATTAACGCTGACAGGTATGCTTGCTTCTTTCATTCGTTAGTCTCCATGGCTTTTAGACGATTAATGATTGATTCTACACGGGTTCGTGCCATCTCGTTCTTTTCCATCAGTTTTGAACGTTCTATCTGCAAAAAGTCCTGCTGTGAGCGTAATTGAGTATTTTCCTGCTTGAGTTGTGAGATCATAGCCAGTAAAACATCAATACTATCATCAAGATGTTGTAGTTCGCTGCTTGTATCAGCAGCGCTGTCAGTGATTGTATCTTCTACCATAATGTAGATTTACCTGTACTTATTAAATTTTATTTAGCGTAAAGTGCTATATTAAATTTCATTACGACAATGGTCAATGGTAAATTAACATTCTATGGCGGAATTATTGATTAAGTGAGGTATAATTCTAGTTTTTAAACTATTTTTATCATAATAGTTCAATATTATTCATATTTTTCAGGTTTTTTGCATGTCATCAGAGATAGAAATAGAACAAATTATGAGCAGTCTTGCTCAAATCAGCAGTGACTCCTCTGCTTCGGAAGCACATGGCATCTTATGCGGTTTAGTCTGCGCTAAGGGAAATATAGAACCGCAGGAATGGCTGCAGCATATTGCTCCTGAAAGAGCGGCAGGTGATTTATTAGCGTTGCAGGGAGAACAGCTGCTGCAGCGATTTTTCATGGAGACTATTGCCTCACTCGCCGATAGTAATATGAAATTTTACCCGCTGCTTCCGGATGATGAAAACCCTCTTATCTGTTTAGAGGCGATTGCTCAATGGGCTCAGGGTTTTTTAATGGGCTTAAGCCTGGCCGGAATTCAGATAACTTCTGCTGTTCCAGACGATGTGGAAGATTTTATTGAAACCATGGTATCAATTTCAGATGCTGATAGTTATGAACTGGCTGGAGATGAAAGTGATGAGCAGGCAATTGTTGAACTCATTGAATTTATTCGCATCGGCGTACTGCTGAGTAGTGAACTGCTGAGCAATGAAAAGCTGAATCCTATTAAAATGCCAATTGATACTCAGGATACTAATATTCATTAATCAGACAGCTGTCTATTTGCTTAAGACAGAATTTGTAGAAGCAATTTAATTTGTCGACAGCCCGGAATAAAAACCTAATAACAAAAATTATGAATAATTTAAACGAATTTACAAAACGCAGAAAACACATCATGCAGGATATGGGTAAAGATAGTATTGCTATCTTACCCACTGCCGGTGAACAGGTTCGAAATCGTGATGTACTTTATCCCTTCAGGCCTGATAGTAATTTTCTTTATTTAACCGGTTTTTGGGAGCCTGAGGCGGTTCTTGTTCTGATTCCCGGACGCAGTCACGGGGAATATATTTTATTCTGCCGGGAGAAAGATGAAAATCAGGAAATCTGGCATGGCCGGCGTCATGGTCAGGAAGGAGTTCTGCAGCATTATGGTGTAGATGATTCATTTCCCATTACGGATATTGATGAAATTTTACCGGGGCTGCTGGAGAATAAAACCCGGGTGTTTTATACCATGGGTATTCAAACTGATTTTGATCAACGTTTAATGGGCTGGGTGAATCAATTAAAACAGAAAGTTCGCATGGGAATTACTGCTCCGGGTGAATTTATGGCTCTGGATCACCCCTTACATGAAATGCGTTTGTTTAAATCAGCCTATGAAATTAAAATGATGAAAAAGGCTGCCGGCATTTCCTGTCAGGCACATAAACGACTCATGAGTTCCTGTCGGACAGAAATGTTTGAGTATCAGTTAGAAGCTGAATTTATTCATGAATGTATGTACCATGGTTGTCGGGATTCCGCCTACCCTTCGATTGTAGGTGGTGGTGAAAATGCCTGTATTCTGCACTATACAGAAAACGATGCACTGTTAAATGATGGTGATTTAGTCCTGGTGGATGCGGGTGGTGAATATCAGGGCTATGCATCCGATATTACCCGTACTTTTCCCGTAAACGGTAAGTTTTCACCTGAGCAGAAAGCACTCTATGAAATAGTACTGGAGGCTCAGTATGCCGCTATTGAAATGGTTTATCCGGGAAGCCACTGGAATGCACCACATGCCGCAGCAGTCAAAATCATTACCAGAGGATTAATTCGTCTGGGTTTGTTAAAGGGACGCATCGATAAGCTGATTCGAGATGAAGCGTATAAAGCATTTTACATGCATAAAACCGGGCACTGGCTGGGTTTAGACGTTCATGATGTAGGTGATTATAAGGTTGATGGTGAATGGCGCATACTTGAGGCGGGTATGGTTGTAACGATTGAACCGGGAATTTATACCGGAGATAATCGTAAAATTGCTAAAAAGTGGCGTAATATAGGTATTAGAATTGAAGATGATGTACGGGTAACACGTACCGGGCATGAAGTATTAACTGCGCGTGCACCCAAGACAATTGAAGAAATAGAGGCTTTAATGAGCAAATCTTCTGCTGAAAAGAAAGCAGTGACTAAGAGATAGTGGTAAGTGGTAAGTGGTAAGTGGTAAGGAAAATTAAGAGATAAAGCAGTGCGGCCGGGCAAGGTCGATTATTCTTTTGATTTTTCTTAAAACTTACCAATTGATCCCAAACAGCGAGAAATAATCTACATGACAAAACATGCAATAGAACAATTTGATATAGTGATTGCAGGGGGCGGAATGGCTGGAGCCACTATGGCTCTGGCTCTGGCACCATTGAATTTACGTATTGCGGTTATTGAAGCGCACCCTTATCAGCAGCAGCACACCCAACCCAGTTTTGATGACCGTTGCCTGGCTCTCGCCTGGAGTTCTAAAGAGATTTACCGGGCGATGGGGATCTGGCAGTATCTGGAACAACGTGGTGGAGATGGCTTTGAAGCTATAAAACAAATCCATATTTCTGACCGGGGACATCTGGGAGTAACCCGTCTTGATCATCAGCAGGAGGGAGTTTCAGCACTGGGGTATGTAGTGGAAAGTCGTGTTATAGGTGAAGTCTTGATTGAACAGCTGAGACAGAAAAATAATATTCAGTTGTTTTGTCCGGCAAAGATCAAGCAACTGCAGACAACAGTAGATGAAGTTAATATTAGTTTAACCGTTTCTGAAGATAAAAACTCTCTACGAAAGAACCTATCCGCCAGATTACTGATAATTGCCGACGGGCTTAATTCCACTACACGGGAGTCTCTGGGGATTAAAACAAACCAGCAGGCTTATGCGCAAACCGCTATTATTGCCAATATTGAAACACAAAAACATCATCAAAATATTGCTTATGAACGCTTTACTGATACAGGGCCTCTGGCTGTTTTACCCTTAAGCCGTAATCGTTGTTCGCTGGTCTGGACTGCAAATGATGATCAGCTTGAAGCCTTAATGTCGTTGAGTGATGATGACTTTAAACATGAATTACAGCAGCGTTTTGGCTATCGTCTGGGGGAAATAACCAAACTAGGACGTCGATCGGCTTATCCTTTAATGTTGATGACTATTGAGAATAAAACTCTAAACCATCAGCATCGGGTCGCTCTGATTGGCAATGCAGCCCATGGAGTACATCCGGTCGCGGGGCAGGGCTTTAACCTGGGACTGCGGGATATTGCCGCTTTGGCAGAATTAATCGCACAACAAGTCCAGCAGCATAAAAACAGTGACCCCGGCAATAAGGACTTATTGAAAAACTATTGGCATTGGCGCCAGGCAGATATCCGACAGGTCACACAAATTACTAATGGCCTGATCAAATTATTTTCAAACCAGTCAACGGCCCTGGCGGTACTAAGAAATTCAGGATTATTAATGGCGGATATTATACCGTCTGTAAAACATTCTATTGCTCAGGAAGCTATGGGACGCGGTATTTTACAGGGACACTTGAGTAAAATGGCAGTGGGGCAGGCGCTATATAAGTAGGTGACAACAATTATTTTAACATTTGCTTGTCTATTTTCCACACTTCGGCGTTATGACTTAAGCCACATAGTTCACTATGCAACTCAAGTCATAACGCCGAAGGACGAAAACTATCCTGCGCAAATTTTGTTAAAATAATTATCGTCACCTACTTAGATAAATAAATTTTGCATGAAAAATGAAATAGTTGCAGAATGCGGGCTGTTTTAGCCCTATTTTCAATTATTTCTATTTCATCCAGGAATCCATGTGAACTTATAACATTTTTGTTAATCTTACTCACCCGGATGCAAGGACTAAAATAGATCTAATAACTCATATTACATATTAAAGCATCGTAGTCCAGACTAATACGGCTACTGTGATTACGGACAATAGTGCAACAGCTGCTACAGTACAATTGACACAAACTTTACCTAAGATACTCATAATTCCCCCCTTGATTTAATTTTGAAAGGGAATAATAACAGAATGTATTCCTTAACATAATTAGGGTTATCGCTAATTTTGCTTATAATTAAAATCTAATATATTGATTATCTTATGTATTTCCGGGGCTAATATAGAGTTAATCCAGCTGTTGTATTCCATCCAGGTACCAGGTGGGCTCTGTACTATCGGCTTTTTTCACAAAGTGCCATAATTCACGTACCTGATCTGCGCGTTCATTATTGCCCTGAGCATCGCCTTCTCCTAATAAAGCGTCAAATAAAACTGCGGCTTCAACTCCTTCCTGCGACTCATTAAAATCAATTAATTCAGAATTTAATTTTAAAATCCGTGTTGTTTCGTGTGAAGTTTCTTCGCTATACTGGCGGGAAATTTCAGCAAAAACGCTCTCTGTGGTGAGAGATTTTATCTCTTCCAGATTGCCGCTATCCCATGCCTGCTGCAGTAAAGTATAGGCAGAACGTGCACCGGACAGAAATTCTTCCTGATTGAACCAGTCGGGTAAGACAACTTCATTTTCTTTTGCCGTAAAGGGAGACTGTGCAGAGCTTTTTTCAGAATGATTTGATCCCATGCCGAAGCTTTCTGCAAAGCTCACATCTTTATTGCTATTTTGCTGTTTATCCTTATCCTGTGCTGTAAAGCTTTGCGTAAAATCAGCATCCGCCGGTGCGTTGAGTGTATTGTCCTTATGGGGGATGTTGTCAGCAGGAGCAGTGGTTTCAGTTTGAAAATTAAAACCATTGGGTGTAGTAGTCCGCGCCTGTACGCCCTGTTTTTTACGCTTTATAAACCACATGACCGCAAAAATAATAGCGCCAATGATCAGAAAGTCAAAAAAATTAAAATTCTCAAAGGCACCGCCAAAAAATAAAGCACCTAATAAGCCCCCCAGTGCTAAACCGCCTAACATGCCCATCAAACCACCTTTTTTAGACAGCTGCTGCTGACGTTGCTGATTGGTTGAAGCGGCCTTTTGCTGGCTAAAAGACTTTTTCTGTGAGGTATTTTTCTTAAATGGAGAGCTATAACTTTTTTTACCGCCAAAAGATGAACCGCCGCCAAAACGTTTGGCCTCCACGCTGCTGACGAATAAAAAAGCAATTGCAAGGAAAGTAATAAAACTAAAAAGAAGTTTTTTGTTCATTTTTAAATCTCCACATTTTTTTCAGATTAGAAAAAAACATTATTGTTGGGTGTCAGTCAATTTTTGAAATAGACCAATTAAGTGTTCGTTCTGGCTAAGCTTGCCTTGCCCTGTTTCTATTATAGTAAATTGAAAAGTTTCTTTTTTTTCTATATCGTCAGAATGAATGCATTGCATCTGCATCTGATTTTCGCCCGAGGCAGACCAGAAACACCGATAAATAGTATTTATATTTTCTTCTTCATCTTTACTTTTATTTTCACTTTCATTTTTACTGCTGAAAAAATCAGCTGTACCTTCAAAGATAATCTTAATGCTTGAAATTTTCAGGCTATTATCATCATCAGCTTTCCAGGTTCCGGTTCCAGGATGAGGAGAACAGGCTGAAATTGCTAAAATAATGAATAATAATGAAACAGCTCTAAGCGTGGACAGGTATTTTCCCGACTGATTTTTATAGTTCATAGCTCTCGTTCTAATGTAATTAACTCTTGTTCCCGACGCATTGTACTATAAATTTGACTTGAAAGGGTGTTTGAATTTCACTGCTCATAACTTTTTTGGTTCTTCAAATTAATGTCTGCAAAACAACAAGAGCAGTATATAAAAATAATCCACAGAAGTTGTGGATAAGTCTGTTAATAAGCTTGAATAACCAGAGCAGAATAAGTCTATAACTGACTCTCATTTGATTTGCTTGTTTTTTGTACATGGCTATCAATATAAAATTAAATTGTTTGGTATTTCAAAGGTTTATAAGTTATTTCCGAAATTCCCTATTGACATAAAGAATATACAATTAAGCTCTAATAGTTATTTTTTAGTACAATTTTCTAATGGTGGATAAAGTTTATAAAAACAGCAGCTTATTAATAGATTGTAATGTGGATTTCATGACTCTTATCAAACATATTGTGTGCCTCTGTCTTATTTGCAATTTATGCATGTTTGCAAAGCGACAGCGGCAAACAATATTTGCTGACGGCTCTTATCTAACATGAGCATGTCCGCAATTTGACTTTCCCTGTTCATACCTCATTCATATTGTCAGGTGTATACTTAATCTAAATTAAGCTAAATTCAATTATTTTATAAACAGTCAACGTAAAACATAGAAAGGTGTATCATGAAAAAATCAGCAATAATGGTTTTGATCATATTATTTACCATTAGCGTTTCAAATTCAGCTATAGCAGGTA
>DAOVUE010000315.1 GCA_030632745.1 Pseudomonadota bacterium
CTAATGTCCGGCACCAGCCTTGATGGTGTTGACGTTGTTATCGCTGATATTGATTTACCCCGTAATTTTTCTCTTTTAGCAGCAAAAACTTATCCGATTACAGATCATCTGAAAAAAAGTCTACTGGCTTTAAGTCAGAAGAAACAACTCAATGAGCTTGAACTCTATGCCGGGCTTGATGCAGAAATGGGGCATTTATTTGCAGACTGCTGCCGGCAATTAATACAGGAAAGCGGCATAAGGGCTGAAGAGATTTACGCCATAGGCAGTCATGGTCAGACTTTACGTCACTATCCTGACAATCAATATCCAACCACTTTACAAATTGGTGATCCTAATATCATCGCACACAAAACCAATATTACCACCATTGCAGACTTCCGTCGCCGCGACATGGCTGCAGGCGGTCAGGGTGCACCACTGGTTCCTCCCTTTCATAAAGCCGTATTCAGTGACAGCACAAAGAACCGGGCAATAGTTAATATTGGCGGAATTGCCAACATCACTTTTTTACCTAACAGCTCTTCACCCGAAAGGGAAAATACAGTCATCGGTTATGACACAGGCCCTGGAAACGGCTTAATGGATGACTGGTGCAGTAGAAATTTTGACTGCGACTATGATCGTGCAGGACAACTGGCTGCGCAGGGCAATATTGACCAGACACTTTTATCCAATATGCTCAATGATTGCTATTTTTCACAGCAGCTGCCGAAAAGCACTGGCAGAGAGTACTTTTCTTATCAATGGATTGAAAATCTATTGCAGAAAACAGATAAACCAGTCTCTGCAATCGACACGCTCAGTACCTTACTGGAGTTAAGCTGCCGTTCAATTGTCAATGAGATTAAACACTTAAAACCTGGTGTAGATGAAGTTCTGGTCTGCGGCGGCGGAGCTAAGAATAAACAGCTTATGCAGCGCTTACAGGAACTTATGCCCGAAAAAATTATAGCTTCAACAGAGAAACTCGGATTACACCCTGACTGGGTTGAAGCCAGTGCTTTTGCATGGCTGGCTCATCAGACATTAAATCATTTAACGTCCAACCTCCCTTCAGTAACAGGGGCAGATAAAAACGTCATATTAGGCGGTATCTGGCAGGCATGAAAACACGCTTCATCACAAAAATGCGTACTTTTCATATGACAGAATAACAACCAAAGGAGACAGACAGAGAGAAGAGTTCAGAGTTCAGAGTTCAGAAAAAGAAAAAGCCAGAGCAAAAGAATAGAACATCAAATTAGCCAGACTGCTTTTGTATTTTTTTTGCTCTTTCTGAATTCTGTTCTCTCTGAACTCTGCTCTTTCTGTCCCCTTAGGTTGTAAAGAAGACAAAAGTATACAATAGTTTCTTTATGACTCTTCCGTAGAGAAAGATGAACCACAACCACAGGTAGTCGTTGCATTAGGATTACGAATTACAAATTGAGAGCCTTCAAGGCCTTCAGTGTAATCAATCTCTGCACCCACCAGGTATTGAAATGACATCGGGTCAATTAATAATTTAACACCCTGATTTTCTACTTCTGTATCACCATCATTAATCGCTTCATCAAAAGTAAAGCCATACTGGAAACCAGAACAACCACCACCTGTTACAAAAACACGTAGTTTCAAATTATCATTTTGTTCATCTTCAATTAAAGCTTTTACTTTCAATGCAGCCGCATCGGTGAAATCCATTGGACTGCTGTCATTTTGTGCGCTCATATTCTCACTCATTTTTTTACTCCTATATTCTGTAGCTATTATTCATTAACCAAGTATATTAGTCAACATTTATATTTATTCATTGACTATAATATCAGGCTCATCCAGTCTAACTTGTACATTGTCAATCTCAACATCTGTTTTTTCAATGCCTATGGGGATATTATCATCCGTTACGTGGACTAAATTCCCATTAACTTCTGCCCCTATTTCCATTTTAATCAAGCGATAATATACATTGCCATGTATTCTTGCTTTGGGTGCCAGCTCAATATGTTCACTGGCATAAACACTTCCCTCAACTGTACCATTAATAACGATATTCGGAATTTGTATTTCACCTTGTACATAGCCATTTTCATTAATGGTTATGACGGCACCAGCATCTTCTTTAGCAGTAATATTGCCGATAATTTTACCATCGATCAACAAACCACCAGCATAATCCATATCACCAATAATTTTTGTATTTTTACCAATCAGAGAATCAATTTTTTTATTTACCTTCTTTTTACTGCTCCACATAGTTTACTTTTCCTTCATCGGACCAGATTAAATCATTTAGTTCTATCTTTGGTTTTATATTTTTATTCTTAGTTTTAATCTTCATCATAATATCAACAGACTGGGGCTGCATATTTCCCGGCAGCTGAATTATACCGCTAAATTCCTGAAAATACTTAAAACCCAGTTTAAATGATTTTATTTTCTTCTCATCAGTCTGTCCTTTTGTATAGAGCAATGAAAGCATTGAGAGTTTAACTTCTTTATTATCCTGTTTTCCCTTGATATATATTGTTACCACACCCTTTGTATGAGTTCTTTTTTTTACTTTTTGAGCCACTATAAACTTATATTGGTATAAATTTCCTTTCTTTAAAAGTTCTTTATTATCCTCTGACTCTCTTTTACCAGCTCTTTTACCAGTTCCTTTATCAGCTTCTTTTTTCTTTACAGTATAGGGTACTATTTCAAAGCTTTGCAGATAAACTACTTCCTTGTCTTTATCTTCAGCCGGAGCAACGATGGCCTTATAAAATGACAATTCTTTTTCCAATTGCATTATTTTTTGCTTATCTTTATCAATATTTTTTTTAATAATTTGACAAGCTTCCCGGGCAATCAGAAATTGTTGTTCTAAGTGAATGAATTTTTTACTGGTCTCACAAGTATCATTATTTTGAGCTTGAGTGTCGGAAGCTGCCTGTTTAAGAGCAGCCTTCTCTCCGGAAGCAATAGAAGACTCTAATGACCGTTTATAACCTAATTCAAATGATCCCCATAATAAGAAAATAACCAGCAAAAACAGTAAAAATCTTAGGCCATAAAACTTAACAGGACTTATGTTTGGGATAATGATATGAGTCATAGTATTTTTAAGCTGGATAAAAATGATTAAATAACAACTTAACTAATGATTCTTCAGTTAAGTTAAAAAGTTGATTTATTTAACTTGCCTATTAAGGCATTAGTGGAACAATATTCAATCCTGACTGTTCATCCAGATCAAAAGCTATATTCATATTTTGTACAGCCTGACCTGCAGCACCTTTAACTAAATTATCAATCACAGAGAGAATAACTATAGTATCATTCTGTTGTGGTTTATGAACTGCTATACGACAGATATTAGCACCTTTTACC
>DAOVUE010000351.1 GCA_030632745.1 Pseudomonadota bacterium
TCAATCCGCATATAAAAACAGCATCACCTGCTCTTCTGGAACAGTGGATAAAAACTCTGGGCATTGATGGTTTAAAGAAAACTTTCCAGTTAACTGTAAACAATCTACAACTCAATGAACAATCCCAGCAGCAACTATCCGGAAAAATCAAAACATTATCCCTGGAACTTCAAAGCAGTCAATTAATAAGCGAAAATAAAGAGCGGGCTCTGTATGAGAAAGACCTGGCTATTCACGAAAAAACCCGGGCTCTCAGTGACATAAGCAATGCCATTAACGAAAAAGATCAAGCGCTCAATGAAAAAGACATTGCCATCAGGGAAAAAGATGAAGCCATTAGAGAAAAAGATAAGGGCATCAGGGAGAAAGATAAGGGCATCATCGAAAAGGATAAAGCCATCAGAGAAAAGGATAAGGCCATCATCGAAAAGGATGAAGCCATCAGAGAAAAGGATAAGGCCATCAGTGAATTATTTTCTGCCATAAAAGACAAAGATAATGCCATTATCAACAAGGATATTGTCAACGAAGCATTAATCCATACTCAGGCTAAGGATACTAATCTTCTCTCTGAACAACAGAATTTTATCTCACATCAGGCCGGCGTTATCCATAGTAAGGAGCAGCTCATCAATCAGCTGCAAACGGATCATACATTATTGACCAATTCTTTAAGCTGGCGTGTTACGATACCCTTAAGAAAACTTAAAGCTCTATTTAAATCTAACTAACTCAGCAAAAAACTTAGCTCTCAAATATATTTTATATACGCTTTATTGTATACTACGCCTGCAATCCAACACACACCAGAAACAAACCATTTGCATTAAAAAGGGCTCCGTCTTGCTTGATATCAGTATCGTTTTATTTAATTCAGAGCCGCATTTAGACGGACTGGTGAAAAGTCTCATAGAGCAGGCAATGCCGCTGTCCGATATCAGTCTTCTTATTTATGATAATGGCAGCAGTGACAATAGTGTAGAAAAATTTGAGCAATTGATTAGCCCTCATAAGCACCAGCTGCAAAACTATAATCTTATCAAAAATGATAAAAACCTGGGCTTCGGCAAGGCTCATAATCTTGCTATTGCACAGGGCAGCAATGATTATATTTTTATTCTTAATCCAGATACTGTGCTTTCCAAAAACTGTATCAGCAATCTGCTCAATACTGCAAAAAATGATGCTGCCAATGTTTCTGCCTGGGAGGCCCGGCAATCTCCCTATGAACATCCCAAAATTTATAATCCTGTCACCTTAGAAACATCCTGGGTCAGTGCAGCCGCCTTATTAGTACGCCGTTCAACTTTTGATAAAATTGGCGGCTTTGATCGTCATTTTTTCCTTTATGGCGAAGATGTTGATTTATCCTGGCGACTAAGGGATGCCGGCACTCAACTGCGTTATGTACCTGATGCTGTATTAACTCACAATACCTATCAGGATCCCATGATTATAAAACCGATGCAGTTTATCGGCAGCATACGGGCAAATTTATATCTCCGTACTCGCTTTGGTGACCGCCAGGCCATTATGGACGGGCTTAAGATGCAGTTTTTATTATTTCAAAAAGAGCATCAACATATTCCCCATCAGCGCCGCTTGATTTTTAAAGGTCTGATCAAATGGCTGCTGCATTTTAGACATTATCGTAATGCTTCCAGGCGGCAGATTAAACATGAATTTATTGAATGGGATTATGAAAAAATCAGAGAGGGTGCTTATTTTGATATCAGTCCCTGTCTATCAATGGATACCGATACAAAAGTTTCCATTTTAATTCGCACTATAGGTAAACAGAAGTTATTAGCACAGGCTCTGGCCTGTGTTGAAAACCAGACTTATAAAAATATTGAAGTCGTTATTGTTGAAGATGGTCAAGCAACACTGGAAGAATTTTTACTACCCTACCGTACTAAGCTTAATATTAACTATCAGGCTCTAGGGAAAAACAGGGGGCGTTGTCATGCCGGTAATCAGGCCATGGATAAAGCCAGCGGTGAATTTTGTCTTTTTCTGGATGAAGATGACTTACTCTATGCGGATCATATTGAACAATTATTACTGGCCGCCAAAAAGCAAAAAGCCAGAGTTGTTTATAGCTTTGCCTTTGAATTACCCTCTGTTTACGAAAAAAATGGTGATGGTATTGTTCGCGAAGGTGAATTATTTGCCCGCTTTAAATATTCTTTTTCTTTTTTAAGACTGCTGAATGCTAACTATTTACCCATTAATACGGTACTGTTCAGCCGTTCTTTATATCATGAATGCGGTGGATTTGATCCTGACATCGAGCTCAACGAAGACTGGAACCTGTGGGTCAGGTTCAGTCTGCAATACCGGCCTTTCATCGCTATACCTAAAATTACCGCCATTTATCGGGTACCGCTAGAAGAAGAAATTAATACTGAACGTCATGAACAATTACTGGATTATCAGCAACGTGTCAGAAAACTACAATCCACACTAAAAGTAGAGATGACGGTTGATGAATTATTGGGATTAGAGCATGACTAATACTAAAGCTGCTCCTTTTATCAGCATAATTATTATTAATTATAATGGCGGTGATCTGACTCAGCGTTGCCTGAATTCCTTAAAGCAACAATCTTTTCAGGATTTTGAAGTGATTGTTGTCGATAATGGTTCGACTGATGGTTCTTTATCCATTACAGATACTTCAGATGCTTATGTCACTCTGCTTGAATTAGGACGCAATACCGGCTTTGCCTTTTCCAATAATCGCGGCGCTGAACTGGCAAAGGGGGAATGGCTTATATTATTAAATAATGATGCTTTTCCCGAATCTGACTGGCTGCAGACCCTGGTTGAAACACAAAAACAACAGCCTGAGTTCAGTTTCTTTAGTTCCCATCAAATCAATTATCATCACCCTGAATTATTAGATGGGACGGGTGATATGTATGCCGTAAATGGCCGTGCCTGGCGGCGTGATTATAATACCCCTGCAGCACA
>DAOVUE010000262.1 GCA_030632745.1 Pseudomonadota bacterium
AATGCAGCATCGAGTTCAGTAAATTGGATCTCAGTGCTTCCCTGCTGCAGAACTTCAGCTTTGAATTGTGCATTTTCCAGAACCCAATCTGCAATGGTATGATCAAGATCATCACCACCCAAAATCGAATCGCCTGACGTTGCTATTACTTCAGTGACGGCACAAGAGAATACTAGAATGGAAATATCAAAGGTACCGCCGCCCAGATCATAAATAACATGAATACCTTCATTACCACTGTCAAGACCATAGGCCACTGCCGCTGCGGTAGGTTCATTAATCAGTCTTAATACGTTGAGTCCGGCTAATTTAGCTGCATCTTTGGTTGCCTGACGCTGTGCATCATCAAAATAAGCCGGCACAGTAATGACAGCACCGGTTAGTTCATCACCCAATATAGCCACAGCCTGGACTTTAAGTTTTTTAAGAATTTCTGCAGAAACTTCTATAGCACTGACATTACCCGCTATGGTTTGAATACGCGGAACAGCCGACCCCTCTTGTTCAACAAAGCGGTATACTGAGCGCTGCTGAATATCATCCAGGCCCCGCCCCATATAACGTTTAACAGAAACAATGGTATTGAGAGGATCATTGACGGCATTTTCTTTTGCCTGATGACCCACTTCGGTTTGATAGCCAGCGTCACTTTTAGCTATAAATTGTACCACCGAAGGCAATAAATGCTGTCCATTCTGATCACTGAGAGTTTCGGCCAGACCACTTCTAACCGTAGCAACCAATGAGTTTGTGGTACCTAGATCAATACCCACGGCGAGTTTATGCTGGTGAGGTGCTGATGATTGCCCGGGTTCTGATATTTGCAATAATGCCATAATTTGTTATTTATTTAATATTGTTAAGCTATTGGTTAAAAAAAAGTCTATAGCTGATCACTCAGCTCTTCTTCCTTATTCAGGCACTCTTCCTGAACACGATTTAAAAATTGCATTTTTAATACCTGAGCTTTTATTTCCTGCAATATTTTTTGCTGCTCTGATGGCTCGTATTGATGAGATAAAAGTTGCTGAAAGCGACTACTCAAATCAGCACTAATCGTTTTAATACGAGATTTTACATCGTCCAGTATTTTATCCAGCTCTGCAAACGGATCATCTTTTTTTGCCAGCTGCGAAAGACTTTCACGTAATTCCATCTGCTCCATTAAAAAAGCAGGATCGATAGCTGTATCATTTTCGCTCAGTTCAATTCCATAGAGTGATAATAAGTAAATGGAACGCGGCAACGGGTTTTTCAATGTTTGCAGAGCATCATTGACCTGGGCCGCCTTTTGTACGGATATTCTTCGTTCTAAAGCTGAGCTGTTGGCATAATTATCAGGATGTATGCTTTTTTGAATTTCATGATAGTTATTATTCAGCTTCTCTCGATCTATATCAAATTTGATGGCCATACTCAATAATTTGAAGTAATTGTCTTGTGGGATGCTTTTTAGCGTATTGGTCATGGTGATTTATTCATAGGGAGGTTGTTTGATATTCGTTTGATATTCGTTTGATATTAATAGGATAGTGAGCGGAGTTCAGCGCCGGGGTGTTAAAGACAGACGTTGCATGCAACGTCTCTACGACTAAACGTTGAAACTCTCACCACAGCCGCAGGAATCTTTAACATTAGGATTATTAAATTTAAATCCTTCATTAAGACCTTCACGTCCGTAGTCCAGCTCTGTTCCGTCAATATAGATCAGACTTTTGGGATCTACGAGTATTTTAACACCCTTGTCTTCAAAAACATTATCATCTTCATCCGTTTTATCAGCAAATTCCAGAACGTAAGCCATGCCGGAACATCCATTAGTTTTTACACCAAGACGAAGAGCTTCACCCTTGCCGCGATTCTCAATAAAATGAACAACATGCTCTGCTGCCGCATCAGTTAATGTAATTGCCATAATAATTACCGTACGTATGATTGCTATAGAATTGTTATCAATATATTTAAGATTGTTTTTCTTTATAGTCTGTAATGGCCGCTTTAATCGCATCTTCAGCTAAAATAGAACAGTGAATTTTTACCGGCGGCAGCGCTAATTCCTCAGCAATATCAGTATTTTTGATTTCACCCGCCTCTTCAAGGGTTTTACCTTTCATCCATTCTGTTACTAAAGAACTCGAAGCGATAGCTGAACCACAGCCGTAAGTTTTAAATTTAGCATCTTCAATAATACCGTCATCACCTACTTTTATCTGCAGACGCATAACATCACCGCAGGCAGGAGCACCGACCATTCCAGTACCAACACCTTTATCATCATTATCCATCGTGCCTACATTACGTGGATTCTCGTAGTGATCTAATACTTTATCGCTGTATGCCATTGTTATTAACCTCAATAATTATAAGTTTTATCCATTAATAGCTCATATTACAAACAATTAATGGGCATTCCACTGAATTGTTGATATATCAATTCCGTCTTTATACATATCCCATAGAGGTGAAAGCTGTCTCAGCTTTTCAACCTTTTCAGTGACTAGTTTTATGGTGTAATCCACATCTTCTGCTGTGGTAAAACGGCCAATACTAAAACGAATAGAACTATGTGCCAGCTCATCATTACGACCAATCGCCCTTAATACATAAGAAGGCTCTAAACTGGCTGACGTACAGGCTGAGCCGGAGGAAACAGCCAGTGAATCAATAGCCATTAACAATGATTCGCCTTCTACATAGTTAAAACTAAGATTCAGATTTTGTACTACCCGCTTTTCCAGGTCGCCATTGACATAAAGCTCTTCCATGGATTCTAGACCTTTTAATAAACGATCCCGTAAAGCCCTGATGCGCTCATTTTCGCTGGCCATTTCCTGTTTGGCAATTTTAAATGCTTCACCCATACCTACAATCTGATGTGTTGCTAAGGTACCTGAGCGCATACCACGTTCATGACCACCGCCATGAGTTTGTGCTTCAATACGTATTCTGGGTTTACGACGTACATAAAGAGCACCTACACCCTTAGGTCCATACACTTTATGTGCTGAAAGAGACAATAAATCCACTTTCAGTTTTTGCAGATCTATTTCAATTTTACCGGCACTTTGAGCCGCATCAACATGAAAAACAATCTTTCGTGAGCGACATAATTCACCAATGGCTTCTATATCCTGAATCACACCGATTTCATTATTAACATGCATAATAGAAACAAGAACCGTATCATCACGCAGAGCAGCTTCAAGTTTAGCCAGATCAATAAGTCCATCAGGCTCAGGATCCAGATATGTGACCTCATAACCTTCACGCTCTAATTGACGACAGGTATCCAGAACCGCCTTATGTTCGGTTTTTGCGGTAACAATATGTTTACCCCGTTTGGAATAAAAATGTACAGCACCTTTTATCGCCAGATTATCCGATTCAGTTGCCCCTGATGTCCAGACGATTTCTTTTGCATCCGCATTGATGAGATCAGCAACGTCACAGCGAGCCTGTTCAACAAGACTTTCTGCGTCCCAGCCATATTTGTGTGAACGTGATGCCGGATTACCAAAAGTGCCTTCCATTGTAAGGCAATGGCACATTTTATCTGCAACACGTTGATCGACTGGAGTTGTTGCTGAATAATCCAGATATATCGGTGAACTCATTCATCATTCCTAATTCTTTATTACAAAAAAGCTCAAAAAAAACAATCAATTAACTATTTATCTAGTAACTTCTCAATAAGTCCGTGACCAAGCTGGATATTACATATCGTCATCCCCGAAGTCCCCTAGCGAATGCAGGGGACTTCGGGAATGACGGTAATAGAGAATAGTTGCACGGAC
>DAOVUE010000263.1 GCA_030632745.1 Pseudomonadota bacterium
CCCGAAGTCCCCTGCCCCTAGCGAATGCAGGGGACTTCGGGGATGACGATATGTAATATCCAGGTTGGTCACGGACTTATTGAGAAGTTACTTAGAACCGTGGAAAAAATAATGAACTCATTTAAAAATATTTTTTTACTGCTATTGATAGTTTTTATAGTTTCAGGCTGCGCCGTAGCGATTATTGGCGGTGTGGCCGTCGGGACCTCATTTGCTATTGATAACCGTAGTTCAGGCAACTATGTTGAGGATCAGAATATCAAAATAAAATTCGACCATCTTTTTTATCAGGATGAAGCCTTAAGTGAAAAGACACATGTTAATGTGGCCAGTTATAACCGTCAGGTACTACTCACCGGTGAAGTACAAACACACCATCAGAAACTGGCATTAGACAATATTATTAAACAAATTAAAAATATCCGCCATCACTATAATGAAGTCATTATTGCACCGTCAAGCTCATACTCTTCACGCAGTAACGATGTCTATCTGACCAGTAAAATTAAAACGGCTATTTTCAGCCACATCAAACAGCTTGATGCGGCACAGGTTAAAGTGGTCACAGAAAATGCGAGTGTATTTTTAATGGGACTGGTTAGCCGTGAACAGGGCGATCAAATCACAGAAATTGTGCGTACTACACATGGAGTGAAACGTGTTATCAAATTATTTGAATATACAAAAGCACACAGTAAACAGCTTTGATTTGACACCGGGCCCCAGGTGAACAGCCAATTCATTGCACAATTAAAACAAACCTTTGATGCTGAGGATTGTTTATTTGATAAAGCATTACGCTGGACCTATGGTTATGATAACAGCCGCCTGCATGCCCTGCCTGAAGCGGTGGTGTTTGCCCGTAATCAACAGCAGATTATTCAATTAGTTAAACTCTGTCGCCACTACCGCATACCCATCACCAGTCGTGGTTCAGGCACCGGCACCACGGGGGCAACGGTTCCTATTGCAGGTGGTATCATTCTCTCCTTTGAACGAATGAACAGCATTCTTCATATCGATGCGGCAAACCGTTTAATCATAGCTGAACCCGGAGTCACTAATCAGGCAATACAAGACGCTGCTGCGGCTCATGGCTTTTTCTGGCCGCCCGATCCGACCAGTAGTGCTGTGTGTACTATTGGTGGAAATCTGGCTTATAACTCTGCCGGACCCAGAGCCGTTAAATACGGTTCAACTCGGGACAATGTGTTAGGTCTGACAGTGGTCACCGGCAAGGCTGAACTTCTGAAAACAGGAGTCAAAACCACCAAGGGTGTTGTGGGCTATGATCTGACGCGATTGTTAATCGGATCTGAAGGTACTTTGGGAATTATCACTGAGGCGACATTAAAATTAACGCCTTTAGCTGAGGACAAACGTACCCTGCAGATAAGCTATGACTCCATTCATAGTGCTGCTCAGGCTGTATCTGCTATTATGGCTCAACCCGTCACACCCTGTGCTCTGGAGTTTATTGATAAACATTCAATAGAAATGATTCGCGATTATTCTTCAGCCCATCTGCCTCACCATGCCGGAGCGATGTTAATGGTCGAACTGGATGGCAGTAAAAGTTATCTTGAGGAAGGTATTGAGTCTATTATATCTGCAGCAAAAAATAGCGGCTGTCTTGAAATTAACACTGCCCGCTCAGAGCAGGAGAAAAAAGCCTTATGGGATACCCGCAAAGCCCTGTCCCCTGCCCTGAGAAAAATAGCCCCTAAAAAGATTAATGAAGATGTCGTCGTCCCTGTTTCAAGAATCCCTGAACTTATTGAGCATTTAGAGCATCTGTCGCAAAAATATAATATTCCCATTGTCAACTTTGGTCATGCCGGCAATGGTAATATTCATGTCAATCTGCTCACTGATCCTGATGATGCACAATTACAGATAAAGGTGCAGGACTGTCTGCAGGAAGTATTTCAACTGGTACTTTCTCTTGAAGGAACGCTTTCCGGAGAACATGGTATTGGATTAGTGAAAAAAGAATATGTGGGTAAAGAACTGGATGAAATGAATTTAAGCTATATGAGAGCCATTAAAAAGCAATTTGACCCGGATAATATACTTAATCCGGGGAAATGTTTTCCGGATTTGTAACCACACAACTTTGAATAAAAGGGGTCAGTACCCTTTTGTTCTTTTAAAACAAAAGGGTACTGACCCCTTTTATTCTCTCTTTTATTCGCTGAACTCTCATCTCTGCTCTCTGTCTGTCTCCTTTGGTTGTTACTTTACTATGCTTAAATGTGGTTTTTTTGCAGGCTTTTTCTTCTCTGTATCATTGCCTGCCACAGCCGCAGGGGCTTGTTGTTCAGTATCACTTTCCTCATCCGGAAACATCATACCACGGCCATTTTCTTTAGAATAAAGTGCTAATGCTGCTGAAATGGGAACATACACATTCATTGTCTTACCACTAAAACGAGCATTAAAACTTACAGCCTCATTACCCAGTTCAAGCTCTCTGGTTGCAGTCAGACTCATATTCAAAATAATTTTACCATCCTGAACATGCTCTAAGGGCACCATAACATTTTCAGCTTCGGCATCGACAAGCAGATACGGAGTTTGATCATTTTCAATCAGCCAGTCAAAAATAGCACGTAATAAATAGGGGCGACTAGGAGTCATAGTCATATACAACCTTTATGTTTAAGCCAAATAAAGACCAATATTAAGAAGGATAGATTACTATACTATTCCATTCGTTTATTCTGTTCTTGTCGCCGTACCCCAAGGGCACTTCCTCCGGGGCGTAGAGACGTTGCATGCAACGTCTTTACACTATCCTGGTAAAATAAGTACGGACAAAAAAACATTCTGTTAATACTTTTAAAAAAAAATTTAAGCTAATAATTCCATATCTTCCTCAGCTTCAGAAAGACTTTCTTTGAATGATTCACGCTCAAAGATACGCTGGGCGTACTGAGTGACCGCTATTGCTGAATCAGGCAATTCAATACACATTTCATTTAAACGCCATAAAACAGGTCCGATGGCACAATCAACCAAAGTAAATTCATCGGACATAAAATAGGGTTTCTGCTCAAATACAGGAGCAATTGCGGTTAAGCTTTCACGTAATTCTTTACGCTGCTTAACACTTTGCTTATCCGTTTTGCCGATTAATTTTTCAATCAGCGGGTCCCAGTCATTTTTAATACGAATTAAAAGCATTTTAAGCTTGGCCCGATTAACCGGATCAACCGGCATCAGTGGAGGATGAGGAAAACGCTCATCTAAATACTCCATAATCAATTGTGCATCGTATAAAACCAGATCACGATCAACCAATGTAGGGGCCGTATTATAGGGGTTTAATTCGATTAAATCTGCGGGTAGATTATCCGGATCCACATTAACCACTTCATGATTAATGCTTTTTTCAGCCAGAACCATTCTGACTCGATGACTCAAAAGATCATTACCATCGGAAAACAGGGTCATAATCGATCTTCTGTTCGTAAGTTGAGTCATAATTCCTCCATTTGATTTTTAACTTTTAATTTTTAACTTTAGCTTTGTCTAAAAGCTTCTGCTTCTTTTTAAGCTAAATAACGCAAACAGGGGGCATAAATGCCCCCCTGCAATAAACCTGCCCTCGTCATAGTTATATTTATAGCTGTAATTAGAGTTATAACGAGGGGAAAATGCTTAATATTTAACCTAAATAACTCAGTTGGATCGTAGCGTGAATGACTAAGGTGCTGTAGATTAAGGGTTTTACTGGCTATTTTGGATTTATTCATAGTCACTCTATGGGTGAATTCAAAATAGTTAGAAA
>DAOVUE010000019.1 GCA_030632745.1 Pseudomonadota bacterium
ATATCCAGACCTTAGGAGCTATAAGCTCAATAAATTAATTTATTTTTTGCCGGATTATACCTAATAAGAGTGAGTAGGAATGAGGCTTTGATCCCGTTTTGAATAATACATTTAATGCAGTTGATTTTCTGAAACAAAAAAACTACATCAACTACTGCCGAAAACTTTCTCCTGCAAGCCGGAATAGCGCTGTACTCTTCTCTGCACCCCCAGTTCGAAAATTTTCTTAGCGCTAAAAATACTCAATTTTTTACTGGCTCTGGTAATTCCCGTATAAAGCAATTCTCTGGAGAGAATTAAACTATCCATTTCCGGCAAAACCAGCCCCACATGTGCAAACTCAGACCCCTGGGTCTTATGGATCGTCATGGCATAGACTGTTTCAATCCTTGGCAAGCGTCCCAGACTCAGCCAGCGTACTGAATTATTATCCGGGAATGCCGCCTGTAATTTCCCCTCTTCATTAAGCCATAATAAACCGGTATCCCCGTTATAAAGCCCTGTATTATAATGATTTTCTGTCACCATAATGGGCCTGCCGGGATAAAACTCACTGCTTGAGCTTATTAAACCTTTATTTCGTAATAAGCGTTCAATAGTGTCATTAATATTGGTCACACCCTGTTCACCCAGACGGATAGCAGCAAGAAAACGAAATTGTTTTAGTTGCTCAAAGGCTTGTTCTATATTCAGCAAAGACTTGCCCCTTAAAAATAAAGGAACATAATATTGATCAACCATTTTATCAATCCATTGAACTATTGAGTCCCCCTTTACCCGTTCTATCTGTTCCTCAGCCTGTTCCAGGTAAGTCCAGCTATTCTCTGCATCACCACTGATCACATATTTTGCCAGATTACCAATTTCACCACTACCGTCAAAACGGTGACTCTTCTGCAGTACCGTTAAATAATCCAGATTAAGCTGTTTATCATGAGGTGCATCTTGATTCTGTCCTAAAAGAGGAATATCAAAACCGCTTAATTCACTGAGCAGTCGACTATTTTCATCTGTATAACCCGCTGCCTGTCGAGGTGCAAGATCAGATAACACACTGCCTGCCGCCACAGAGGGTAACTGATCAGCATCACCCAGCATAATAATTCGACAATTTTGATCTATAGCCCGTATAAGACGAGTCATTAGCGGTAGATCTATCATAGAAATTTCATCCACCAGAATAACATCAAAAGGTAATTTTCTATCCTTGTTATAACGAAAATCATGGCTGCCGGGTATAACACCTAATAAACGGTGAACCGTACAGGCAGTGTCAGGGATACTGTCTAATACGGCCTCTGCAGCAAGCTGTTGAGAACTGATAATGGCTTTAGCCTTCTGTATTGATTCATTGAGTCGTTGTGCTGCTTTTCCTGTCGGTGCAGTCAGTGCAATTTTAAGTTGATTATCATTGAGCACCTGCTTATCATTGAGCATCTGCAATGCCGCCAGCACTTTAGTCACAGTGAATGTTTTTCCAGTACCCGGACCTCCGGCAATAATAGTAAATTGATGTATTAATGCATTAGCAACTGCAATTTTTTGCCAGTCCTTTTTTTCCCCCTCATGCTGCTCCTCATTTTGCTCCTCAGGATCGATTGCCTGCTCAACATCTACCGGGGCAGGATCTAATAGTGGAAATAATTGTTCAATCACCCGTTGTGCCCGGGCAATATCAAATGACTGCTGCTGCACCATTGAGCAATTTATCAAGTCTCTGACTGCCTCGCCAAGTTCATTTTCAAATTGCCAGTAACGGCGTAAATACAGGCGTTTGCGCTCATAAACCAGCGGTTGATCAGCAGTGGGGCTAATAGCCAGTTGTGATAAGTGCTGATGCCAGTCATTAAATTTGGGAAAGGTGTAGCCGGTGATATCCTCATCTGCATTATGCCAATAAGGTGTTTCAGTCTCGTTTGAAGCTTCTTCATCAAGCTTCAGGCAGGTGTGACCGCCTCTCAGAGCCTGTGAGACAGCCATAATGGAATGAAAAAGCAGATCATCCTGTGCTGCCTGCAGTGCATTACATAATTCTCTGGCAAGAAAATAATCAATGGATTGTATTCCGTCCAGCTGTTGTTGACAGTGTTTAAAGGTGTTATACATGGCTCAGCTCCTGCTGCACAGAAGCCGCAGAAAATAATTCATCCAGTTGACAAAGTAATTCCGGACTGATATCAGCATTAAAGACACCCGTATCTGAGCCCGGGCTCATACCGCGGAGATAGAGATAATAAATTCCACCAAAATGGTATTGCGGATCATAGTCTGCCAGACGATTTTTTAAATAACGGTGCAGGGCCAGGCTGTACAGAAGGTATTGCAGATCATAGTAATTATCCCGTACATTTTTTTCCAGCGCATCATATTGATAGCAAGCCAGGTCACTGCCTAAGTGAGTGGATTTGTAATCAGCAATATAGTATTTATCCTGCCATTGAAAGACCAGATCAATAAAACCGTGCATCATGCCCTGCAGTGCCTGATTGCCCGGTAACTGGATAGGATTCATTTCTTGCCGCTGAGTATTGACATCATTTGTATTATGTTTTCTCTGCCTGCGATGCACAGCCAATAATGCACCTAATGCCTGTGGTTTTACCTGTTCCATGGGAAAATAAAATTCACTTTCTCTTAAGGTCTGTGCCCAGGACAATTCATTGAGCTTAGGGCCCCGTATCAGGCGAGTATCCAGACAGGCATTTAACCAGTTGATCAATTCTTCCTGCTGCAGGATATCCAGTGTTTCATTAAAACGACTCAGGGGTCGCCGCAGACTTGTCTGCCAGTCAGGCTGTTTGAAATCACTATGTTCAAGAATATCATGTAATAGATTTCCCGCTGCTGCACCTTTAGTCAGTGTGAAGCGGATTTGATTAGCTTCAGACAGGCTGCTCTGTGTTTCATTTAATAACTCGTCCTGATCCCGGTCAGGTGTTGATATCCCGCCATGACGAAGATTGCGTGTCAGAGCAGAAAAGGAACTCAGCCACCAGTTGCGTTCAATTCGCCCGGAAAAAACGGCCGCACTGAACTGTGTTTCACGCTCTATCTCATGAGCGCTTATAAGCGGAAAATCAACAGCATCAATCTGCTGCACATTAATGCTCTGTGGCTCTGATGCTGCCATGTTAAGTAAACTATGCTGTAAATCATCTGCTGCTGATAATTTTAAGGTCTGTCCTAAAGGGGACCCGTGAAAATCAGAAAAAGGCGCAGCACAAACATAACAACGCTGTTCAGCACGGGTAATCGCTACATATAAAAGACGCACTGTTTCTGCCAGGGCTTCTTCCCGATACAGATCGATAATGCTTTTATCCTGCCCCATAAAGTAGTTTAACTGACGAGTGTCACGTTGATGATATCTGAACAGATCAATGGTTTTGCTGCCGAATTTGGCCGGATCTTTATAACGTGTCGCAAAGGGAATAAAAACTAGCGGATATTCAAGTCCTTTGGAACCATGCTGGGTAATAATACGAATTAAATCAGCATCACTTTCTAAACGTAATTCTGCCTCAGCAGAGGCACTTTGATCGGCTATTTGTTCACCTAACCAGTTAAGTAACTGCTCCGGCTGTCTATGACGCTGACTGGCCTGCTGCAGAAGTTCCAGTAATTGTATGCTATTGGTCAATGAGCGTTCATGGTATTGGGGAGGCGGAATAAAATTCTGATGCAGTAATTTCAGTGCCATGCTCATAAAACCCTGTTTAAACCAGGTTTCACGCAAATCAAAAATACCATCCCTGAGTGTTTCCCATTGCTGTTCATTTTCCTGCAAAGAAAACAGCTGCTCTGTATCGCAGCCCAGAAATCTTGTTGCAAAGGCCGCCGCCAGCAGACGCTCATTTTCCAGTTCCAGTATACCCTGCAGAACCCGTTTCAGCTCAATGGCTTCTTCACTGAGAAACACATTATCATGAGTACTTAAATAAACCGATGCATAGCCTGCCAGGCGAAGCGCATCCTGTATATAAGCCGCTTCTGTTTTATCTCTCACCAGAATGGCAATATCCTGTTCCTGCAAGGCATTTCCTGCAATTAAGGTATTCCCTGTCAGTAAAGAGTGGATTTCATGACTGCACCAGGCTGCAATAACAGGGCAAAATTCCTGCTTCATTACTTCTTTTTTTCCTTTTCCTGCTCGATAATCTTCATTAAAGGGAAAAGAAATAAATTGTAATGCGGCCTTATTGTCAATCCCGGTTAAAGACTTCTTATCGGCCTGCCCCGCTGATTTAACGGGGCTGTATTGAATAGAAAAAGAAAAAACATCCTGTGCTTTTTCACTTAGTGGAGCACCATAAAATAAGCGGTTATAGGCATTTATCATCTTTGTAGAAGAACGCCAGTTGGTATCCATGATCCATTGATAATCCGCATCATCTCTTGCTGCCAGATAGGTAAAAACATCACCATTTCTAAACGCATAGATAGCCTGTTTGGGATCTCCAATCATATACAGAGCACTTTTGTGACAGCCATTAGCCCGCAGAGAGCCATCAGTTTCAATCTCATTATCATTTTGATAGACGGCTTTCAAAATAGCATATTGATGAGGATCCGTGTCTTGAAATTCATCAACCAGGGCAACCGGGTATTGTGCTTTTATTAATTGTGCCAGTTTATCTGCTGTCCTATTAGTTTCTGTAGACTGAGCAGCAGAGTCCAGAGACAAAGAAGCGGCCAGCTGGTTAATTAAATCATCATAGTTCATTACTCCGGCCTGTAGTTTCGCCCGGGCAATTTTTTTTCGTATCACTGCAAGCCCCTCAGCAGCTATCTTATAACTGCGGGCCTTTTGTATGCTCCTTTCAATGGCGGCCGCAGCCTCTTTTAATTGTTTTAAGGGAGCAAATAAGTCAATGAGCTGTTGTTTCTTTTCAGCATCTTTTTTTGGAAAACGTGCACCATGAAACACATTGGCTGCTGTTTTAGGCATAGCCTGATGAAAGTCATCAGAACTCAGCCATTGTATTAAAACAGACCATTCTTCACTACGAATCTGCTGTTGTTTATGGCAATCTATCAGTTCTGAAAACACCAGGGACTGATTCTCCTGCAGGTGCTGCAGACACATTAGTTTTTGTTTTTGAAAGTCTTCCTGAATGGTTTCAGGAGTCTTTATCTGAAGCGCAATAGTTGAGGATAAGACGTTACGAAAAGCCTGATAAAAAGCTTCCGGTGCCGGCCAGTTCTGTGTTAATAATTTATAAGGAAGGACAGCTTCATAACCATCCTGATAAGCCTCTTGATAAATCTCTTGATAAGCCAGGGCACGATACCAGTCCCGCACCGCTTCCAGTTCAAGTTCTGCAGTATCCGTTTCCATTTGAACATTAAAGGCCACGCCGCTGCTGAAGGCCTGTTGTGATAAAACCCGTTTACAAAAACTATGAATGGTAAAGATAGAGGCTTCATCCAGATGCAGTAATGCATTGTGTAATGCAGGATACACTTCTGCTAAGGTAAATTTATCGGTTAAATAAGCAAAGAAGCTGTCCTTTGCATCAAACTGCCCCCAGTTTTCCAGAGCATTGCGTATTTCTCCGGCAATGCGAGATCTTAATTCTTCTGTTGCTGCCCGGGTAAAGGTCATCACCAGAATATTTTTTACATCCAGTTTTCGTTCCAGCAACAAACGTAAATAAATACGGCTGATATTAAAGGTTTTACCTGTACCGGCACTGGCCTCTATCAGGTGACAACCGCTTAATGGTAATGACTCTGGTTTTAAGGGAGCTGGTTTTAAGGGCTGTGGCTTTAAAGGCTTTAACTGTGTATGTTCAGCAGGTGAATCAGTCATTATGAGTATTCTCCTGGCGGCTGGCGTAGAGAGGTGCATAGATTTCTTCTATACGTGCCTGCCAGTTTTTTTCCCATTGAGGTATTTCTAAGCCATCACCCCAAAACCAGTGTATGTATGGATCACTGCCTAAACCCTGTGTTTGAAAATCATCATGCCAGAACTTAGAAAAAGTATAATCTGTTAATGGTTTAGCTGAGGACTGTTTTTTTGCGTCTTTTTTAATATAACAATGTTTTTGTCCCAATGCTGCATTCAATAATAAGGGCTGCCGCATACCCTCTTTCCAACATTGCAGCAATGCAGATAAATGTTCATAAGCTGAGTCAAGCGGATCAAACCGGACAGTCAGGATTGAGTGTTCCTTTGCACCACGGAAAACTCCTCTGGTTGTGCATGCTCCGGCTCCTGTTTCAGCTCCTGTTTCAGCTCCTGTTTCGGCTCTTGTTTGAAAGGCGATTTGAGCCATCAGATGATGTATCCATAAACGCATATCGTCCTTACCTTTGGGGCTGGCCAGTCGCCAGTAGAGCAAATTATTATCCTGCTTATTCTCCTGCTTATAGTTCAATACGGGCAGCTCAGCCTGCAATTGCACATTATCTATAGTCACTATAACTGTTTGAGTCTGTATTGGATTGACATCCTGTTTTTGAGTGCCGCATTGCATAAGAGTTTGAATAGTGTGTGCAAAGTCACCAGCCTGCTCCTGCCATAGGATTAAATCATCTGCCATATCAGGTGTATCAGGTAAGTTGCCGCTGAGACTAAAACCACGCATTAAATCCACCCTATCCTGCTCATCAGCAGCATCTGACAAGAGTGTTTTTATAATGGCATCCTGAATAAGATAGCGATCCAGATGATTAGTGACAAAGGGTTCACTGTCTTGCGGGATTGAATCTTGATTATTTTCAAAATACAAACCTAAACGCTGCTGAGCAAATTGTTTGCAGGGATTATCAAAGAACTGCACCAGCTGCTCTGCAGTTATTGTTATTTCATCTTCATCTGCAGAGGGAAAGTCAATGCGGTGCAGGTTATTTCTAAAGCTTCCTGCTTCACCGAGTTTTAACCAGTTGGCATTAAAACTCTTCCACTTACCCTGATAATTAGCTTGACTGAATACCTGCAGAGGTATATTAATAAGCTGTTGTTCTCTATGTTCTATTGCTTTATCCGCTGTGGGTTGCGCAGCAAGATGCCAGCCATAAGCCTTTTCCAGGTAATTTATCAATTCCTGCAAAACCAGAGAAGGCTCGCGGCTATTATTGGTTTTAATATCATGTCCCTGATAGCTGAGATAGAGCTTGTCCCGGCATGAAATCAGAGCCTCCAGAAAAAGGTATCGATCATCACCCCGTCGCGAGCGATCACCCTTGCGCGGCGGCTGCATTGCCATTAAATCAAAGCCCATAGCCTGACGTTGACGTGGAAATTCACCATCATTCAGGCCCAATATGGCAATCACACGAAAAGGTACACTGCGCATAGGCAGCATAGAACAAAAGGTCACCTGCCCTGCCATAAACTGTCGACCCGGCTCTGCCTGACTGAAGTGACTCAATAAAAAATCACGCATAACGGACAAGGGCAGTTTTTTTTCATAGTGTGCGTGATGAGTATATTCCGCAAAATCATCAATAGCCTGCTCAATAATTTGTTGTGCATTGCTGTCATCGGATAAAGGACTGAACAGACTGTCTCTGGCCTGCAGTAAAAATTGTTTCCAGTCATTCGGACTACGCGCTGTCTGTAATTCCCGCGCATAATATTGCAATTGTTCCAGCAGTTCAAAATAACGTCCTAATAACAACGCCTCATCACCTTCGACATCAGGCAAAAGCAGCTGATCCTGATATAATACGGCCTGATCATTATGAGCAAAGCCTAATAGCAGACGCTTTAGACCCTGCTGCCAGCTGAATTTATTATTAATACTCGTATGTTTAGCAAAATGACTTCGGGAATTTTCATTTGGCTGGGGGCTCTCATGCTGCGGTTCATCTGCATATGATATTGATTTTTCTGTTGAGATAATGCGCTGTTTATGAGCCGCATCCAGTCCCCAATGGATAGCGGCATGATTTACCCAGCGTTCTAATAAAACCAGCTCATCATCAGCAAAGGAAAATTTCTTCTGCAGCGCAGGTAAACGTAGATAGCCCAGAATCTGACTCACCTGAAAACGGCTGTCCGGAAGTTCCAATAAATCAATAAAGGCCTGTACCAGGGGTTCAGAATCTTTTAAAGTCCGGTCAGCAATAGAACACGGCAGTGGCGGAACCTGCTCACTCCAGTCATTCCAGCCATGGGCAAAGACCGCATCAACATAAGGGGCATAATTTTCAATATTAGGACACATGACTAAAATATCTTTCGGGGTCAGACTAGCATCATTATTTATCTGATGTAATAACCAGTCATGTAACGCCTGAATTTCACGTAAAGCACTATGAGCAGAAGCAAAGACTATGCTTTCATCAATGCATTGCCGGGGCATTTCGCGAGCATCCTCAAAGTTGAGAATATCATTCTGTACACGCTGCAAAACACTGGCAGTTCCTGTACCCGCTGGAGATAATTCCACAGGTGATTCATACACCGGGATTTCTATGCTGGTATATTCCTGTAATAGATATAAAAAATCTTTACCCTGAGAGCCGAGGTTCGACAATAAAGGGTTCGACAGAGGAACATCAGCAGCAATATCTTCATTTGATAACATCCTATCGCTGCTATTGATCCAGCGATAGAATTGCTCTTTAGCATAAGACTTATCGGTTTTTAAATCGCCCCAATATTCAACACAGGGATTAAGGTGAAAGAAATGAACCTGTGTCTGCTGACCCAGTTCACTAAGAAATTCTAACCACAAAGGCGGCAGTGTATTAATACCGAACAAACTTATACGCTCAGGGACAGTGCATTTTTCCTGTTGTAAACGGATGACTGCGGATTTCAGCAGCCTGACAGGATGCAGAGGTTCCTGCCTGATTAATTCCTGCCAGATTAATAACTGCCATTGCTGCCCTGCTAATCCTGCAATCATTTGCCCCTTATCCCAGGCCAGTATCCAGTCCGGTCGAAAAATCAGATATTGTTCAAACAAATCAGCCAGCTGACAGGAGAGTTGATAACGTTTTCCATCATCAGCGTCATCGCCGGCTGCTGTTTCCCCCAGCCAGTAACGGCTGGCTTCATGGCAAAGAGGATTATTAATAATAGTATCAGTAGATAAAATTTCATAAATTCGCCAGCTCAAAATCTCACGCGTATAGCTGGATTGCTCAGGAACAATTAAATGTTCATCCTTAGGGTCCAGGCCTGTATTTAGAATATTTCGAATTTGTTGCCAGAAAAACTGCATGGGCAGGCTGAATGTCAAATTCATACTAATGCCACGGCTTTCTGCCAGTTTAAGATTCAGCCAGTGCTGCATTCCCTTATTTTGTACCAGAATAAATTCTTCACTCAGGATATGGGCATGACTGCCGGTGTGCATGACTTTATCAAGCAGGATGACTAGATTTTCTAAACGATTGGCCGGGTAAATATTAATCAATGATATTCCTCTTTTAATAAGAGCTTTGTTTTCGCTCAAGGCTACTCATGTTAGATAAGAGCGTGTATAATTTTAACAGGGGTCGCCCACGAGAACCAATTATTAGAACCAAATGGCACAAATACTTAACACTTATATATTAACTCTTAATCCATGTTAAAAAAACCAACAAAATTTTCAGCAAGCATTGTTAATATTAAAAACATGTCTGTACCATCACTTAGAAGTCGTTTG
>DAOVUE010000368.1 GCA_030632745.1 Pseudomonadota bacterium
AAATATCCTCTTAATTATAACTTAACCTGGTCTTTTAGTTCCAAAATGGATTGTTATGAGCCTAATAATACCATTGAGCAAGCGGCAAAAATCTCTCTTGATAGTACTATTGAAGCATTTATAATAGCGGGTGTTATGCATGATAATTATGTTGTTGAAAATGACGACCGGTTTGATTGGTATGAAATAACATTAGATAAAGATACCAACTTGACATTTGATCTTCTTCAGGTTCCAAACGATCTGCGCATGGCTATTAAAGTCTATAATGAATCCGGCAGTCAAGTTTGGTTTGGAGGAAGTAATGCCACTTCTTTTTCTTATGCAAGAGCTGATAGTGACGGTGCATTAATGAATGCAAATCTTGGAATATACTCCGCAGGAACTTACTATATTAGAGTAGATAGTTATTCAAGTCTTGAATATGAGGTTGATCACTATCCTAAGGATACTATCCCGGACCACTTTGATACACCCTATAAATTCCGTATTACAACTTCTAATTAGCACCAGTACAGGTCGAAGTTAAATAGTATTCTGCCGTAGAGACGTTGCATGCGACGTCTCTACCAGGATGAAGTTTGCTTCCCTGTTTGTGATTGATAAAATTAGCCTTTCAACTGCCCTAAAAGCTCCCCCATTTGTACCGGAGTATTAGGAAATAATTCATTATTCCGCTCAATAGCATCTTTGCCGAATAATAATACCACTGTTGATCCTAAAAAATGAAGCTTTTTTTGCTGCCTTATTGTGTCTCATTGTGTCTCAGGTGAATTCATTGCTGATTTATTTAGGTTTAATACTCCAAAAAATGAATTTTTTTAAAAATTAGGGTATGATCCCCCGCTTTAACCTGATTTTAGAAGGAATCCTCATGTTTACAAAAGATATGACAATTGCCGGTTATGATGATGAACTATGGAATGCAATGCAGCATGAGGAAGTACGCCAGGAAGAACATATAGAACTTATTGCCTCAGAGAATTATACCTCTCCCAGAGTTATGCAGGCACAGGGCTCTGTGTTAACCAATAAATACGCTGAAGGCTATCCATCTAAGCGTTATTATGGTGGTTGTGAGAATGTCGATGTGGCTGAGCAGTTAGCCATTGACAGAGCAAAAGAGCTTTTTGGCGCTGATTACGCCAATGTACAGCCACATTCCGGTTCACAGGCCAATGCTGCTGTTTATTTTGCATTACTGAATGCCGGTGATACCGTTTTGGGTATGAGTCTGGCAGACGGCGGTCATTTAACTCATGGTTCAAAAGTCAGTTTTTCGGGTAAATTATTCAATGCGGTTCAATACGGTCTGGATGAAGCGACAGGTGAAATAGATTATGAGCAGGTCGAACGTCTGGCCAGAGAGCATAAGCCTAAAATGATTATTGCCGGTTTCAGTGCCTATTCCCGTGTGGTGGACTGGCAGCGTTTTCGTGATATTGCCGATGAGGTGGGTGCTTATCTGATGGTTGATATGGCGCATGTGGCTGGTCTGGTTGCTGCCGGTATTTACCCGAATCCAGTACAAATTGCAGATGTGACCACTTCAACAACGCATAAAACACTGCGTGGTCCCCGTGGTGGTCTTATTCTGGCAAAATCCAATCCGGAGCTGGAAAAGAAACTCAATTCTATGATTTTTCCCGGTACTCAGGGCGGTCCCTTAATGCATGTGATTGCCGCTAAAGCCGTTGCCTTTAAAGAAGCCATGGAAGATGATTATACAGTCTACCAAACACAAGTCGTTGAAAATTCCCGTGCGATGGCAAGCGTTATGATGGACAGAGGTTATGATGTAGTGTCCGGCGGAACGGATAATCACCTGTTTTTAGTCAGTCTGATCAGCCGGAAATTGACGGGTAAAGCAGCCGATGCCGCTTTAGGAATGGCCAATATTACCGTTAATAAAAATTCAGTACCTAATGATCCGCAATCACCTTTTGTGACCAGTGGTTTGCGTATCGGTTCACCTGCTATTACTACGCGTGGTTTTAAAGAAGCAGAAAGTGCTGAATTAGCCGGCTGGATATGTGATATTTTAGATGACTTATGCAGTATGGATGAAGCTGAACGTACGCTTGAAAAAATGCAGAATCTGGACAGTGTTGCTCAGGTCAAGCAGAAAGTACTGGATCTCTGCAAACGTTTTCCTGTTTATGCATAGTAGTTAAGCATGCGTTGTCCATTTTGTAATGCACCTGACACTAAAGTGATTGATTCCCGTCTGGCGAATGATGCTGATTCTGTACGCCGCAGACGGGAATGCCTGACCTGTAGTGAGCGGTTTACTACCTTTGAAACAGCAGAACTGGTGATGCCCAGAATTGTTAAAAGTGATGGTTCAAGAGTTCCTTTTGATGAGCAGAAATTACTTCAGGGTATGCTCAAAGCACTGGAAAAACGCCCCGTGTCTATGGAAACTATTGAACAGGCTGTGAATCAGATAAAATACAACCTTCGCGCAACAGGCGACAGAGAAGTTGTTGCCAGCCGCCTTGGGGAATGGGTGATGGATGAATTGAAAAAGCTGGACCAGGTGGCCTATGTTCGTTTTGCCTCAGTGTATCGCAGTTTTCAGGATGTGGATGAATTTCGTCAGGAAATCGAACGTCTGGAAGCACCGAAATAGCTGCTCTCATATTTTCTTTTACGTTTTCTAGATTAAACCTAAATTAATCAGTTGAATCGTAGCGAGAAAGACTAAGGTGCTGTAGATTAAGGGTTTTACTGGTTATTTTGGATTTATTCATACCCCGAGGGCACCTAGTAGTCACTCTATGGGTGAATTCAAAATCTCCAGAAAAT
>DAOVUE010000313.1 GCA_030632745.1 Pseudomonadota bacterium
CACAAAAATAAAATAATACAGATAGTTAAACAATTTAGATACTTATAACACATTAGTTTATTCCATAGTTTTATATATTGTTAATAGTGGCTTAGAATACAAAATATATTGCCGGCTTGTTTTTCAGCCCGTGCCAACAGACCGGCAATTGTAACATTTCCATAAAAAAACTTCATGCTTTATCAATGATAACTATTTGTTATTGTTATTGTTATTTCTTATGAGAATCATAAAGATATTATAGCTAAACTATAGTTTATATATTTAAACTATAGGTTGAATATATATGCTTTCATTAGTCTTTATAATGAGGTTTAGAGACTATTGTCCAATAGTTATCATCTCTATTTTGATATACACTATCAGGTTGAATTTTGAAGGTTACAGGAAGGGGTGCTAATATATGATTTACTATGGGCTCGATTGATGACATAGTTAATGATATTGTGAAATACATTCTACTAATGATGTTTAGCAATAGATGTTTAGCAAAAAATATTAACAAAAAATAATAGGAATAGTAAATGAATAAAATAACAGCGATTGTAAGCTTCTCTCTATTGATGGGACTACAACTTAATGCGGCTGCAGATGATGACTTTATCTCTGAACAGAGAGCAGAATATGACACCATTGCTCCTGAAGATGTTGATACAAAACGCCAGGAAATACAGGATATGGCAAAAACAACTCTGCAGCGTTTATATAAAGAGCAGCCTGAAGTCGAAGAAGAAATAAAAAATGCCTATGGTTATGGTGTCTTTGAAGGTCATGTTGCTAATATAGTACTTTATGTCGCAGGTAAGGGATTTGGTGTTGTTTATGATAATAAAACACAGACACCGGTCTATATGAATGCAATCAGAGCAGGAACCGGTCCCGGGGTGGGTTATAAATCAGTCCATGCTGTGGTTATTTTTGATAATGAAACGGTTTTTAAGCAATTTACTACTGTCGGTCTGCAAGTGTCAGCATCGGGTGATGCCGTTATAAAAGTGGCTGGAAAAGAAGCGGGTGGAGCAAAATCGGCTTCTCTGGTACCCGGAGTGTCAATATATCAACTCATTGATACAGGTCTGGTGTTACAGGTCAATTGGGGAGCTACCGAATTTCTTAAAGATCCGAACTTAAATAAATAACTCTGTAAAACTTAATTATATCTGAGACAAAAACATGAATGAAATGATCAACTCCACTGCGTCAGCATCAAAAAATACAAAGCTGTTCGGTATTATTACTATGATTCTGGGGGTGCTGTGTATCGCAGCACCACTGCTTGTAGGCTTTTCAATTGCTTTCCTGGTGGGTCTGCTGGTTTTGCTGGCAGGGGCGGTACGAATGTTCTGGTTCTTTCAGTCCGGTAGTCTGAGTAAGGATTTGCCCGGCTTTATCTTAGCTGTTTTAACCCTGATCTGCGGGATTATTATGGTGCTTAACCCAGTCTTTACCTCTGGTTTTCTGACCATAATTCTGGCTGTGTATTTTATAGTCGATGGTGCACTTGAGATTATGGCTGCATTTAGAATACGTCCCTTATCCGGATGGGGATGGCTGTTAACCGGAGGGATTATTTCCTTTTTACTGGGCCTGATGATCTGGCAGCAGTTTCCACTGTCCGGAGCCTGGGCAATCGGTATTCTGCTGGGTATTAAACTTCTTTTTGTTGGCATCATCATGCTCAGTATGGGCACAACATTACAGTCAGCTGCATTGCAGAATAAAGAAAACTAATTAACTATCCCGACCTCTTGAGCAGCAGGGAATGTTCCTGAACACACGTATAAAAGAATCAATCAAAACAGCACTGGCAATGGTCATTGTTTTTGGTGTTGCTTTATCCATGGACTGGGAAAGACCCTATTGGGCGGGCTTTGCGGTTGCTATGATCAGCCTGTCTACTATGGGACAGTCTCTGAATAAAGGAGCTAAGCGTATGCTGGGTACGCTGCTCGCCTTTGTTGTATCACTGACCCTGATAGCTCTGTTTTCCCAGGATCGCTGGTGGTTCATTGCAAGTTTGTCCGTCTGGGTTGGATTTTGCACCTATCAATACGCAGATACAAAATCATATTTCTGGTTTCTGGCAGGTTTTGTTTGTGGGGTTATTTGCTTTGATGCGGGCACAGATCCGGTACATGCTTTTAATACTGCGGTGTTGCGTATCCAGGAGACTGGACTGGGCATTCTGGTCTATTCTTTGATCAGCATCTTTCTCTGGCCGAACAGCTCACAGGGTGAACTTAATAGTGCAACCTGTGACCTGATGGTGGTACAACGAAAGTTATATTCCAGCTATCTTCTTGCTATGACGGATCTCAGTGGCAATAACGGGGATCTGCGCATGCAGGAAATTCAACTGCGCAACCGATTTAATCAGGATCTGAGTGCAGCACTAACGGATACTTATGAGGTCAGGGAATTAAGTGGTCAGTGGCAGCAGTTCCAAAATCAATCGACTGAGCTGATGAAGAGTCTGGATCGCTGGTATGATAGTCTTAAAGAAGTTTCAGAACTTGATCTTTATCATTTATTGCCTTCTTTGCCTGCATTGACCAATGAGCTTGAAATACGTTTTGCTCAGATCGAACGTATGCTGGCAGGTGATGCACCTGAATGCAGGATACAGAACATTAATCTGTCCATTGATAAGCAGGCCGTTAATGCACTGCCTCATTTTCAAAAAGCCGCCTTTACCGTTACCAGGTTCCAGCTGCAGCATATCGAGGATCAGAGCAGGAGGTTGTTTGAAACGGTTTGCTCTGTTAAAGGCTTTGGACCTCCCGTTGCGGAATACGCTAAAAAAAATACCCCCTGGTCTGGTTTATTGTTCGATCAGGATCAATTTATTGCTGCTGTCAATATTATGCTCTGTCTATGGGCTGCGTATGTGATATGGATATATTTTGAAGTACCGGGAGGAACCGGTTTTGTCTCATTAATCGCACCAATAGGAATGGTTTTGGCGGTAGCACCTCAGCTGAGTGTGATGTCGATTGCATCAAGACTGCTCCTGGCTGTCGTCTTTGGCGGTATATTGCATATTTTTATTATGCCGCAGCTATCGGGTTTTGTCGGCCTGGGCAGCATGATTTTTGTGACGACCTTTGCCATTTGTTATGTGTTTTCAGCACCACGTCAGGGCTTAACACGGTCAATCAGTCTTGCTATGTTTCTGGCGACTATTGCTGTTTCCAATCAGCAAAGCTATAGCTTTCTTTCAGTTGCAGATTCACTGGTGAATATAGCAATGATTATTATGCTGTTTGCAGTGCTGGCTAATTTTCCCGTTTCAGTCAAGCCCGAACAGGCCTTTCAACGCTTAATGGGACGCTTTTTTCATAGTGCTGAATATCTAATGAAAAATATGAAC
>DAOVUE010000046.1 GCA_030632745.1 Pseudomonadota bacterium
AACCACCCTGCTCGAGCAGTTAATTCCTGAGCTGAATCAAATGAATATTCGTATTGCTATGATAAAACATACTCACCATGAGAAATTTGATATTGATCACCCGGGTAAAGACAGTTATCGCCTGCGTAAAGCCGGAGCTCATCAGATGCTGGTGGCTTCAGCAAAACGCTGGGCATTAATGGTTGAGCAGACAGATCAGGATAAAAAAAAGGATCCAGATCTGGCAAAATTGCTGCCTAATTTAAAGCTGGATGACATTGATTTAATTCTGGTCGAAGGATTTAAACATGAACGTATTAGTAAAATTGAACTGCATCGTCCGGCACTTAAGAAACCCTTACTTTACCTGAAAGATCCGGATATTATTGCCATAGCCAGTGATGAGGAAAACTTGCAGGATTTATACCCCAATCAAATTCAATGCCCGCTGCTGAATATAAACAATAGTCATGAAATCAGTCTTTTTATCAGCAGCCTTCTCTAATATTATAAAGAGCCTATCAAGCAAAGAAACACAGGATATCAATATACCATGAGCCAGAACGAAAATATCTTTCTTAGTGTCACTGAAGTACAACAACGTATTATAGATAATACTAAAGCAGTTGATGGCGTTGAGCAGGTTGATATACGCCATGCCCTGGGTCGTATTTTAGCCGCAGATATTATCGCCGCCTTTAACACACCTCCGTGTGATAATTCCGGTATGGATGGCTATGCCTTCCGCAGTAAAGATATCAATGAAAATCAGGAAACTTTATCATTAAAAATCGTTGGACAATCCTTTGCAGGTCATCCCTACAGCGGCAGAATAGCTGCAGGAGAAGCCATTCGTATTATGACCGGGGCTCAGGTAGCTGATGATGTTGATACTGTAGTCATGCAGGAACATACAGAAACGCCTGATGATGCAACGCTTCTTATTACCACCATTCCAAAACCTTTGGCCAATGTGCGCAAGGCAGGTGATGATCTGAGGACAGGACAAACCTTTTTATCTAAAGGGAAAAAGCTTTCACCCACTGATTTAGCCTTTCTTGCCACACAGGGAATTGCTGAAGTAAAGGTCCATCGAAAACTCAGAGTGGCCTTTTTCTCCACCGGTGATGAATTGCGTTCTATTGGTGAAACATTAGGTGAAGGCGATATTTATGATTCTAATCGTTATTCAATCTACGGTTTATTAAAAAATATGGACATAGATATAATCGATATGGGTGTGATTAAAGATGAGCGGCAGGCTATTGAAGAAGCCTTTATCTCTGCTGCAAATATTGCAGATGCTGTCATTACCTCAGGCGGAGTCTCTGTTGGCGATGCAGATTTTGTAAAAGAAACTCTGGAAAAATTAGGCCGGATCAATTTCTGGAAAATTTCCATGAAGCCAGGGAAACCTCTGGCATTTGGAACCCTGGGCAATAGTCTGTTCTTTGGCTTACCCGGAAACCCTGTGTCAGTCATCGCAACCTTCTACCAGTTTGTGCAACCGGCTTTAAAACGAATGAAAGGTCAGGATGCGGTATTACCAATGCTGATAAAAGCCAGGACCACTGAACTGCTGAAGAAAAGACCCGGACGTACTGATTTTCAACGCGGCATATTTGAGCAGGCAGAAAATGGGGAGTTAACGGTCAGAAATGCCGGCACTCAGGCATCTCACGTGCTGACGGCAATGAGCAGGGCTAATTGTTTTATTGTGATTCCTGCAGATAGCGGCAGTATTGAAGTCGGGGAAATGGTTAATGTGCAGCCGTTTGAGGGACTAATAGGGTGAACAACTTAGACTCTATTAATGACATGAATTGCTCTATCATCAACAGCTAAAGCTGCTTCATGTACGGCTTCAGAAAGACTGGGATGAGCAAAAACAGAACGAGCCAGATCTTCAGCACTGCCGTCAAATTCCATTGCTATTACCGCTGTCTGTAATACCTCGGATGCAAATGGCCCGATAATATGTACACCCAGAATTTTATCTGTCTCTGCATGACTAAGTATTTTTACCTGACCGGTGTCAGCACTCATAGTTTTGGCTCTGCCATTAGCAGCGAAAGGGAATATTCCCGTATTGAACGGTATATCTTCTTTAAGCAAAGCCTGCTCAGTTTTTCCTACCCAGGCAATCTCCGGCAGGGTATAAATCACCGCAGGAATTAAGTTCATATTGAGGTGATTTTTATTCCCGGCAATGGTTTCTGCGACAGACATACCTTCTTCTGAACCTTTGTGAGCCAACATAGGGCCGCGCACAATATCACCGATAGCATAAACATTAGGTAAATTAGTTCTACAATATTTATCCACATCAATCCCCCCCCCTTCATCAAGCAGCAAATTGACATTTGCAGCAAATAGTTTTTTAGTCTGAGGTATTCTGCCAACAGCAACCAATACACGATCAACGACAATGCGTTTTTGTTCCTGTTTATCCTGATAACTCACTGTGATTTGTTTTTTTCCAATACTGCTGGAAGTAACGCGTGCACCGAGACGAATATCCAATCCCTGACTGATAAAATGGCGTAATGCTTCAGAGGCCAACAGTCTATCCGCAATGGGTAAAAAATCTTCCCGGGCTTCGAGTAATATGACTTTTGTTCCAAGACGATTCCATACACTGCCCAATTCCAGTCCGATAACTCCGGCACCAATGATTGCCAGTCGTTTAGGAACCTCTTTAAAACTTAATGCACCAGTGGAATCAACAATCTTATGGTTATCAATAGGGGCAGCAGGAATATTCATAGCTTGCGATCCAGTTGCTAAAATAATGTTTTTTCCCTCAATAATATAACGTTTAGCTTCTGCGTCCACAGGCATAACTTCTATCTGATTATTTTCCTGAAGCTGGCCAGAGCCATGGTGTAAATCTATATTGTTAGCCTGCAGCAAAGAACTTATTCCGGAGCTTAATTGATGAACAATATTGTCTTTTCGAGCCATCATCTGAGCAATATTCAAACTGGCTTTATTGACCTTTATGCCATGTTCTGCAAGCTCATTATTGACTTGATAAAAACGTTGTGACGAATCAAGTAACGCCTTGGAAGGAATACAGCCAGCATTAAGACAGGTTCCGCCCGGACGATGTTTGCCGTTTTTATCCTGCCAGTTATCAATACAGGCTGTTTTTAACCCCAGTTGTGAACAACGTATAGCGGCAACATAACCTGCCGGGCCGGCTCCAATAACCACCACATCGTATTTATTATTGTATGTCATTTTATTATCCTTCTAGGCTGGGCAGGGTTAAATCTCTAATAACAGACTGGCAGGTTTTTCCAACTTGTTTTTTACACTCACTAAAAATTGTACCGCATCGCTGCCGTCAATTATGCGGTGATCATAGGATAGAGCAAGATTCATCATTGGCCGGATAAGAATTTCATCACCAATGGCTATGGGTCTGCGTTGAATCTTATGCAGACCGAGAATAGCACTCTGAGGTGGATTGAGTATAGGAGTTGAAAGTAAGGAGCCAAACACGCCCCCATTAGTAATGCTGAAACTGCCGCCGCTAATATCTTCAATAGTAATACTCCCGTCATGGGCTTTTTGTGCAAAAGTGGAAATTCCGGATTCTATTTGCGCAAAACTCATTTTATCGGTATCACGCAGAATGGGCACCACCAATCCACGTTCAGAGCCAACAGCAATACCAATATCAAAAAAATCATGATAGAGAATATCATCGCCTTCTGTAGAGGCATTAATAATAGGAAATAGTTTTAATGAATCAGTAACAGCCTTAACAAAAAATGACATAAAACCCAGTTTAACATCATTTTGTTTTATAAAAGATTCCCCGAACTCTGCACGAATGGCTATGACTTCAGTTAAATCAACTTCATTAAAAGTTGTCAGAATGGCTGCATTCTGCTGGGCTTCCAGCAATCGTCTGGCAATAGAGGCTCGTATACGGCTCATAGGTACCCGTCGCGGTTCTCTATTGCTCATGGTTGGTGAGCTATTGAAACTTTGCTTTGATTCAAACTCTGGTTCTGGTTCTTGTTCTGATATTTGAGTTTGAGTTTGAGGTGTTTGTACAGGCTGCTTAACGGCTGCTGCATTTTTGTCCAGATAATTAACAATATCAGCTTTTAACAATCGACCGCCTTTACCGCTAGCTGTTATAACAGAGGCATCCAGATCGAACTGATTAAGCATATTTCTAACGGATGGACTGAGAGCCCTATTTTTTGCAGAAGCTGGAAGCGACACAGGATTTTGAACGGTATGCGGCGTATCCATTGCCGCTATATCCCCTTCTTCAATTAAACCGATGACCGTTTCAGCCTGAAGGCTTGTTCCTTCCGGAGTGATTATTTTTGTTAACACTCCGGATACAGGGGCGTGGATGTCCAGGATGACTTTATCCGTTTCTATATCAGCCAGTTTTTCATCTTGTTTAACCCTTTCACCGGGTTTTTTATACCAGGAAATAAGACTTGCTTCAGTCACCGATTCAGGCAAAGTGCTTAGTTTAAGTTCAATTGTCATTTTCTTAGTCCCATTTTAACCTTGTATATTAAATATAAAGGTTTAATTACTTTTTCTTCTCAATAATCAGCCAATGCTTCATTAACTAACTGACTTTGTTGTCTAACATGCAGCTTAAACAAACCCACTGCCGGAGCAGCACAAAGTGGTCGACCAACGTAACGTAATGTTTGTTTATCATTTAATAAAGCATTAAAATGGTGTTGACTGGAATACCAAACACCTTGATTTTTAGGCTCTTCCTGGCACCAGACAATGTCTGTTACCCTATTATATCGTCGTAAAATTTTATCCAGATGTTTTGTGGGAAATGGATATAATTGTTCCATGCGAATAATTGCAATTTCGCTGATATCCAACTCTCTGCGTTTTTCCAGAAGATCAAAATAGACTTTACCACTACACAAAATAATTCGTTTTATGTTACTTGTGTTCAAATCATCCACTTCATCAAGAACACAATGAAATTGACCATTGTAGATTTCTTCCAGACTGGAAACCGACAGTTTATGACGCAATAGTGACTTGGGCATCATAACAATTAGTGGTTTTCTATACAGCCTGACCATCTGTCTTCGAATCATATGAAAAAACTGTGCGGGTGTACTGGGTACACAGACCTGGATATTATATTCGGCGCATAATTGTAAATAACGTTCCAGACGTGCAGAAGAGTGCTCTGCACCCTGACCTTCATAACCATGAGGTAAATACATGACCAGGCCGCAAAGATGATTCCATTTAGTTTCTCCCGAACTGATAAACTGATCGATAACAACCTGAGCACCATTTGCAAAATCTCCAAACTGTGCCTCCCAGATAACCAGAGCCTGTGGCTCTGCGGTTGCATAACCATACTCATAACCAAGCACAGCCTCTTCTGAAAGCAAAGAATCAATGACCACAAAATGAGGTTGAGCCTGAGCAACGTGTTGTAAGGGAGTATAAGTTTGACCATCTTTTTGATTATGTAATACTGCATGGCGATGGAAAAATGTACCGCGGCCGGCATCCTGTCCAGTTAAACGAATTTCATAACCTTCCATAATCAGGGTCCCATAGGCCAGAATTTCAGCTGCCCCCCAGTTAAACGGCAGTGTGCCGGCTTCCATCTTACGTCTGTCATCCACAATACGCGCAACCCGGCTATGCAGTTCAAAACCCGTAGGCAAGATTTGTAAACGTTCTCCGACCATGCGCAGATGTTCTAAAGAAACGCCGCTTTTATACTCCATGTCCCAGTGGTGATTAAAATAAGGATGCCAGTTGACCAGATATCGATTATTGTTATGTTCATTTGTTATATTGAGTGCTGCAACTTCACCGGCTTTCAAACGGTTATGATAAGATTTAAGCAGTGCATCGGCTTGTTCAAACGTTAGTTCTTTACTCTCAATCAGTTGCTGCGTATAGATTTCACGCAGGCTTTCATGACTGCGTATCTTTTTATACATAATCGGCTGTGTTACAGCGGGTTCATCCGCCTCATTATGACCCTGACGACGATAACAAACTAAATCAATAACTATATCTTTATGAAAAGTATTACGGTAGTCGAGTGCCAGTCGACTAATAAAAATCACTGCTTCCGGATCATCTCCATTAACATGTAATATTGGCGCTTCAATCATTTTTGCTATACTGGTGCAATACAGGCTGGAACGCATATCTTTAGGATTACTGGTGGTAAAACCAATCTGATTATTCACCACAATATGAAGTGTTCCACCGGTTTTAAATGCTCGGGTCTGAGACATCTGGAATGTTTCCATAACCACTCCCTGAGCTGAAAATGCAGAATCTCCATGAATCATAACAGGCATCACCTTATCACCGGTGAGATCATCATACCGCTGTTGTCTGGCCCGCACAGAGCCCTGCACTACTGGGCTGACAATTTCCAGATGGGAGGGATTAAATGATAAAACCAGATGTACGATACCCCTGGATGTTTGAATATTTGATGAATAACCTTTATGATATTTTACATCTCCAGCACCTTCAATCTTTGCATTGCCTTCAAATTCTAAAAATAAATCCTCAGAAGATTTACCCAGAATATTAATCAATACATTTAAACGACCCCGATGAGCCATACCTAGCACTATTTCCTCTATATCCTGATTTCCAGCCTGCTGAATCATATCGTCTAACATGGGGATTAAAACTTCTCCTCCCTCTAAGGAAAAACGTTTCTGTCCAACGTATTTGTTATGTATATAACGTTCCAGACCTTCGGCTGCAGTGATACGCTCCAGAAGCCGTATTTTTATATCTTGAGAAAGAGCCGGATGTTGTGGTTCGATACGTTGTTGAAACCAGCGTTTTGTACTGGTTTCGGTAATATGCATATATTCATAACCAATACTACTGCAATAAGTTCGTTTAACTATATTGATAATTTCCCTGAGTGTTAATCTGTCAGCGGCAGCCAGTGATCCGGTATTAAACTGCAGCTCCAGATCAGCTTCAGTCAATTGATGAAAGCCCGGTAAAAGATCTTCTATTTGCACAGCTTTATACAAACCAATGGGATCCAGCTTAGCCTGTTGGTGACCACGTACCCGATAAGCATTGAGTAATCTTAAAACAGCACTTTGTTTTTTTTCATTGATTAGAAAATCTGTAGACAGAAGATCGTTCTGTTGCGAGTGCTGGCTTGTCGCAAGACAGATTGAAGCCTGGTAGCTTGGTGTTTTATCATTGTAGACTTGATCAAAATATTTTTTCCACTGCTTTGCTATAGAATGAGGAGCATGACAATATTGTTCAAATAGTTGCTCAATATAGGGAGCATTTCCAGCAAACAGGAAAGATGTTTTACTCAGTTCTTTATTTTTCTGCTTCATTGAAATCATGCTCTGGGTAGAAGAATACAATCTACAGTTATCAGTTAATATATAGATGAAGTTTTTATTGATTTCCAGAAAAAACAGGATTCTTGAAAAAATATTATTTTCTTCTATAGTTAATTATATACGGAAAGAATATTCTAATCGGGGGGTGTTTTATTATGGAAACCGTAACAATTACAGATAACAGCACAGGTAAAAGTATAAACCTGGAAAAAAAATATGGCAGCTGTGGTTCGCCTGTCATTGATATTGGTGCATTGCAAAGCGGCTTGGGTTTATATACATTTGATCCGGGTTTTACATCAACAGCTGCTTGCCAGAGTACCATTACTTATATTGATGGTGATAAAGGGGAATTATGGTATCGTGGCTATCCTATCGAGCAATTAGCTGAGCAGAGCAGCTATATCGAGGTGAGTTATTTACTTTTATATGGTGAATTACCCAACCAGAGTCAATTAGATGAATTTAGTAACATTATAACCCAGCATTCGATGATAAATGAGGGCATCACTCGTTTCTATTCTGGTTTTCGCTACGATGCTCACCCCATGGCTATTTTGTGTGCTGTTGTTGGAGCCTTATCCTCTTTTTATCATGATTCACTGGACATTAATAATCCTCGCCATCGGGAAATTTCAGCGCATCGTTTAATTGCAAAATTACCGACTATTTCCGCTTTTAGTTATAAATATACTATTGGTCAACCATTTATATATCCAGACAATCAATTAGATTATTGCAGTAATTTTTTACGCATGATGTTTGCTACACC
>DAOVUE010000109.1 GCA_030632745.1 Pseudomonadota bacterium
CGGACAAGTTTATTGGCTGAAGGCTCTTATTTCGCTGAGGACTCTTATTTCGCTGACGGCTCCTAGAGACTGTAATTATAGCAAGCAGGTTAAATAAAGATAGACGGGTTAATAAACAATATAATGAAGTCTGTCATGTTTTGGCACAAGTTTTATAAACAGCCATAACGGACTTTAGTTCCTGTAGTATGATTTGACGTTCATCGGGGGTAAGTTCATTTATAATACTAATGGGCTGATTATTTTCCATTGCTTCTATGGTGGCATTGACGCTGTCACAACCACTTTGACATAAAATTTCTAAATAACGGGTTAATTTATTATGATCCATAGGTGTACTGGCTCTCAGTCAAATATAGCTTACTGAATAACAAAGTTGGTAAAATACAGTCCTTCGATTTGTTTCTTTCCAGTGAGATCTTCTAATACTTTTTCAACCTCTCCCTGTATTTCCAGCTGCAGTGCTTTCTTCTTTTTCGGGGTATTAACACTGTCCCGGGTTTGTGCTGAAAGCCGGCTGATGATTACATCACGCAAGGGTGCATTGTGTGTTTGGACTTCTGCTATGGCCTCTGGTGAACCCAGGACCTGCAGTCGAACCTGTAAGAAACGCATTCTGCGTCCTTCAGTGTGGAGATTGACAATAAACGGAGGAGACAGTTCATAATAGCGGGTATTATCCTCAGCTTCCGCATTTTCCTGTTCTTCAGCACAGGCCGGTGTTATAAGTGAAAATGCAAGAATAAGGAGCAATACTACAGATAAGTATTTTTTAGGGAGATGGATTAAAAAACTGAATTTTTGCATAAAAATCTACCGTGAAAAAGAATGTTATGAATTATTATATCATTATTAAGCTGATAACTAGAGTTTAAAAAAGTTCAGCAGAGTCTCTGCATCATATTAACAGCCTGATTGAGATAAGATGTACCAAATAAATTGGCATGATTAAGAATATGATAAAGATTGTACAGGGTTTTACGGATTTTGTATCCTTCATCGAGTGGCCAGGCTTCATTATAAGCAGAATAAAAGTCTGCATTAAAGCCGCCAAACAGTTCAGTCATGGCTAAGTCTGTTTCTCGATCGCCATAATAGAGAGCCGGATCAAAAATAACCGGCTGAGACTGTTCATTATAGGCATAGTTTCCTGACCATAAATCTCCATGCAGCAGTGACGCCGGAGGATTATGATTTTTTAACAGTACCTCCAGCTGTTTCAGTAGTTTATCCGACAAGGGCATTAAACTGGACTGATAACCCTTGTCATAAAGCATTTTAAACTGGGGAATCATGCGTTCCTCACGCCAGAAATTGAGCCAGTTCGAATGATATTGGTTACTTTGTGGAGTACTGCCGATAATGTTATCCTGATACCATCCATAGTGCTTAGAACTGATTTTGTGCATTTGAGCCAGAGCCTGCCCCATTGCCCTGGCATCACCCTGAGCATTCATGGCTAAGTATTCTAATACCAGATAGCTCTTGTTTAGTTCATTTGTCTGTTTTTCCGCAGAGTTTGTCGCAGCTTTTCCCGTAGATTTTGTTGTGCCAAAGCAGACAGGTTTTGGGATCTGCATTATCTCAGTTTGTGATAATTCATTCAGACTGTCAAATTCTACCTGGAACATATACTCCAGAGCGGCAGAATTTAATTTAACAAAATAATTAAGCTGTTCCTGATGCTGATTGATGCCGCTGATTTTATATGCGGCATTAATACTGCCCCCGCCAACACTGGTTTTTTGTGTTATCTGAAAGGATGAGCCAAGGCTTTGGCTGATATGGTGTGCAATTGATTGCCAGCAGGTCATAGAGAATATAATAGTTTTAGATTAAAATTTACTAAATCATAACCCGAACTTCAAGTATAAACAATGCCGCATATTATTCAGGTCGCAGTCCCGACACCGTTACGCAGAAAATTTGATTATCTTCTCAGCGATGCCATTAATCCAGAAGATGTTCTACCCGGTATGCGTGTTTTAGTACCCTTTGGTCGAACTAAACAGATTGCGCTAGTCCTGGCTCATGCTGAACAGACTGATATTGAGTTAAAAAAATTACGTCCCATTGATAAAATTCTGGATGCTGAGCCCATTCTGCCGCAAGATATTATTAAGTTATTGACCTGGGTTGCCGATTATTATCAGCATCCCATTGGAGAGGTCTTTCAAACAGCTTTGCCGGTACATTATCGAAAAAAAGAAACCGCTTTAGAGCCGCAGATTAAGCAATGGTTTTTGACTGAGACCGGGAGTCAGGCGGATTGGGATGAATTAAAAAGGGCTGTACGGCAACGCAGTATTCTGCAGCAGCTGAAATTATCACCACAGGGTGTTACAAAGGATCAATTAGCCGCTCAGCAGGAAGGGCAATGGCAAACGGCGTTAAAAACACTACAACAAAAACAATGGATTGAATCCAGGGTGAAGCCGATAGAAAATGAGCACTGTTATTTAAAGGATAATATACAAAAAAATGCCGGCCTGCTGTTAAATCCGGAGCAACAGCAAGCAGTACATCATTTACTGGAAAATGACGGGCAATACTGTGCCAGTTTGATTGATGGAATTACCGGCAGCGGTAAGACTGAAGTGTATTTGTCTTTTATTAAACAGCAGTTAGAAAATTCAAAACAGGTTTTAGTTTTAGTCCCTGAGATTGGCTTAACCCCGCAGCTTATTGAGCGTTTTGAAGAGCGCTTTTCCGTCAGGATAAAAACACTGCACTCCGGGCTTAATAATACTCAGCGTATGAAAGTCTGGCAGCAGGCGTCCAGTGGTGAAGTGCGTATTTTAATTGGTACCCGATCGGCTGTTTTTACCCCCATGCCGGATTTGGGAGCTATTATTATTGATGAAGAACATGATCTTTCTTTTAAACAGCAGGATGGCATTCGCTATTCAGCAAAAGATATTGCTCTGGTGCGTGCTAACAATGCCAGAATTCCTATAGTGTTGGGAACAGCAACACCTTCGATGGAATCACTCTATCTTTGTCAAACGGGGAAAATGGCTCATCTGATTTTACGCCAGCGTGCAGGTGGTGCTGAATCCCCGCAGGTGCATATCATTGATGTGAGAGGTCAATATCTGCAGCATGGTCTGAGTCGAACCCTTATTGAACTCATTAAACAGCACCTGGACAGAAAAAATCAGGTGTTATTATTTCAGAATCGGCGTGGCTATGCGCCTGTTTTACTGTGTAATAAATGCGGCTGGATCAGTCATTGTCATCGTTGTGATGCTAAATTAACCTATCATTACGGGCATAACCGTTTACGCTGTCATCATTGCCAGCATGAACAGGCTATACCTGCTCAATGCCCTGAATGTGCTAATACAGAAATGTCCTGTCTTGGTGTGGGTACAGAACGGGTGGAAAAAACAGCAAAAGAATTATTTCCTGAAACTGAGGTGATTCGTATTGACCGGGATACGACACAGCGCAAAGATGCCTTACAGAATATACTGGAAAAAGTCAGAGACGGCAGTCAGCAAATATTAATCGGTACGCAAATGTTAGCCAAGGGACATCATTTTCCTAATGTGACTTTAGTGGCTATTTTAGATATTGACCAGGGTTTATATTCTGTTGATTTTCGTGCGCCTGAGCGTTTAGCACAATTGATTGTACAGGTTTCCGGTCGAGCAGGCAGGGAAGAGAAAAAAGGTCAGGTGCTGCTGCAGACGTCACACCCGGAAGATGAAATGCTGAATACGCTGTTAAATTCAGGCTATGCGGGTTTTGCTGAAAAAGTACTTAAGGAGCGCAGAGAGCTGCTGCTTCCACCCTATGCTTATCAGGCAATGATTCGGGCAGAATCGAATAAGATTGAAAATTATCAAAGCTTTCTGGAATATTGTTTTCAAGCCTTAAGCTCAATAAAACAACAGCTGCTGAAGAGTCAAAATAGTACTCAAAAGAGCACTCATAATATACAATTCCTGGGGCCTGTTCCTGCTCCCATGGAAAAAAAGGCAGGTAAATATCGCGGGCAGATGTTCGATGAGGAGGATAAAAGGGTAATGTTGCATGATTTAGTTAGTGTATTGATAAATAGTGTTGAAGCCAATAAAGCGGCTCAGCGAGTACGCTGGTCAATTGATATTGATCCGCAGGATTTGAGTTAAAGTTATTCTTTAGATTTTTTTATGCTAGATTCTAATGTGTTAATTAAGCATAATAGATTACCTGGGAATCAAACCGGGCGGCAACTAACGCTGGAAGAATGTTATGCAAGTGTACAAAGTGGGTGGGGCGGTTAGAGATAAACTGCTGAATAGAAAAGTAGTTGATCACGACTATGTGGTTGTGGGTGCCACTATAGAAGAAATGCTGGCGGCCGGCTATACGCCTGTGGGTAAAGATTTTCCCGTTTTTCTGCATCCGCAAACGCATGATGAATATGCTTTAGCCCGAACTGAGCGTAAAGTCGCCAAAGGTTATCATGGCTTTGAGTTTTTTGCTGATAGTGATGTGACTCTGGAGGAAGATTTAATCCGCAGAGATTTAACCATCAATGCTATCGCTGAGGATGAACAGGGTAATTTATACGATCCTTATCATGGAGTAGATGATCTCAATAAGCGTATTTTGCGTCATGTATCACCTTCTTTTGCTGAGGATCCGCTGCGGGTGCTGAGAGTGGCTCGTTTTGCTGCCCGTTATGCTGATTATGGCTTTGTTATAGCGGATGAAACACTGGCAATGATGCAGTGTCTGGTGGATCATAATGAAGTCGATGCGCTGGTCGCTGAACGGGTCTGGCAGGAAGTGGAAAAAGCACTGGCGGATAATAATCCGTGGATATTCTTCGAGGTATTACGCCAGTGCGGTGCTTTAGCACGTTTATTTCCAGAACTTGAACGTTTATTTGGTGTGCCTCAGTCACCGCAATGGCACCCGGAAATTGATACTGGAATTCATACTATGATGGTTCTGCAACAAGCTGCTCAACTCACTCAGGATCCGCTGGTACGATTTGCCGCCCTGGTGCATGACTTAGGTAAGGGTACTACCCCGAAACAGGAATGGCCGAAACATATTGCCCATGAATTTCGCGGAGTGGCCCTGGTCGAGAGACTTTGCCAGCGTCTCAAAGTGCCTAAACATTATACTGCCCTGGCCCTGCTGGTGACCGAATTTCATTTAAATTATCATCGCATAGAAGAGCTGAAACCTTCGACCATAGTTGATCTATTATCCCGACTGGATGCGTTTCGCCGTCCGCAGCGTTTTGAACAATTTCTGTTAGCCTGTGAAGCGGATGCGAAAGGTCGTCTGGGTTTTGAAAACAGCTCTGCAGAGAAAACTCAGAGATTCAGAGACTTTTTTCATGCGGCAGATCAGGTTCAAACTAAAGAGATTGTGACCCAGGGATTTAAAGGCTTTGAAATTGCTGAACAATTAAGAATAAAGCGTATAGCGGCGGTAAAAGCCTGTAAGTAATTCAGGTTTTAATCCTGTTGGTTATAGAGCCATACATCAAATCTGGACAAGAGTGTTGTAAAAAAAGTCCCGGATAATAAAAAGGCACAAACTGCACCGATAGAGTTAGCAATTTCATCGGCATAGTCAAAGCTGCGATAGGACGTCATACCCTGCATTATTTCAATCAACAGTCCCAATAGAACAGCCGCCAGCAAAATAAATAATTGCATAGTCTTCTTTTTGTACAATTGGACAAACCATCCAACCAGAATAAAATACATTAGACTATGGATGATTTTGTCTGTATGACTGAAAGGAATATTAACCTGGGGTACTTTAGCTAAAGAGGCCAGCAGAATAAAAGCAATATATAATATTCCCAGCATAATCCATGCGGTTCTGTAGTGCATAATGGCAGGTGTAGTATCGTGCTGATGGTGTTTATTATATTTTGTCATGCAGTTAAGCTCATCATCAATTTGATTTTAAAGCGGATGCTAAGGAACGTTCATGAAATAACTTAGACAACTAACTTGTCTTTTTGCCCATCTTCAGCGTTATGAAAACATGTATGTAGAGTAACTACATACCTGTTTTCAAGCCTTCAAGATAAACAAAAATCCTAAGTTATTTGTCTAAGTTATTTCGTTCACGTCCCTAAAGATATATATCTTTAGGGACGTGAA
>DAOVUE010000357.1 GCA_030632745.1 Pseudomonadota bacterium
CTCTTTATTAGCAGAGATGCTATGAATAAAACGGGGATAAACGGTGCTCATTACCATTTCAACCGGCATGGATAAAAAAAAGTTATAAACGGGTAATATCCAGTACAGTAAAAACAGTAATAGGAAAAAAAGAAACATAACCTTTAAAGCAAATAAAATCAGGCTTTTATCCAGCATGAGCCGGCTCTGATTTTTTTTCTGCCGGGTTATTTTTTAACAGCCTGATCCAGATAATAAACACCAGTAAAACATCCAGCATAATCAATGCCTGCCAGACATATTGATGTGCCCATTCAAACACTGTCTGGTTCCATTGTCCCAGATAAAATAAACTGATAATACGTATGATATTGAGTAATTGAATGGCAATAAAACCTATAATAATCCCATTGATTTTTGCTTTAATGGAAGAGGGATAAGCCAGAATAGCTGCAATGAGTACAATTATCGCCTCAATACCATTACATCCCGGTTGAATAGAAACCGCAAAGCCGCTTTGGCTGTCGCGTAATACCACACCCTGAGCAATAGCATGAGTATCAAATAAACGCACCAGATAAGAACTCATTTCGGCCAGAAACTGCGTCCATGGGATGATAATAGTATTTTGTGTAATCGTCAGTAGTTCAATAGTAAACAAAAATAACAATGTTAAAATAAAAATAATACTAAAATGCTGAGGCTTGTTTTGCATCTGTGGTGATTTATTTATTATAAGTTTGCAATATATTTTTCATTGCCAGATGATTAATTTCTTCAGCACTCTTCTCGCTGTCTGATTCACTATAACAACGAAATTCAGGTGCATTACCTGAAGGCCTAAAATGAATAATTGCTTCATTTTCAAAAGTAATTCTAAGACCATCAAGGGTATTGATATTGCTGATATGACCAAGCTGTTGAACCAGTTCAGGAAAATCAGTTTCTATACGCTGTTTATTTTTATCTTCTATGCCGCCAGTGTATTTTTGCATCAATTGCTGACTTGTTTCAGTGGCGAAGTTTTTAATTCTATCGCTATAGGTATAACGTTGGGGTAATTGCTCCGATAATTTTGATAAAGGAATATTTTTCTCTGCAGCACTGTGTAATAAAGTCAATAAGACAACGATTGCATCCCGTGTCGGCAGGGGAGTCAGCAGCGCATTATTTTTTCGCAGCGGTGTGGCAAGAAGAAAACCACCATTAGCTTCATAACCGGCTACTGCGGCATAATGATCAGCTACATAATGATTCATAGCTTCAATAACATAGGGAGAACCAATGCGTGTACGTTTTACATCCACAAATAAATGTGATTTTTCTACACAGGTATTCGAGCTGACCGGTGTGACTATATGATCAATGTGTAAATAATGTGCACATAAGATCCCTACAATATCACCACGAAACCACTCACCTTTTTCATCAGAAATCAAAGGACGATCCGCATCACCATCGGTAGAAACAATAGCATCAAGCTGGTACTCTGATACCCATTTTTTTGCCAGTTCAATATCTTCAGGGCGAACCGCTTCTGTATCAACAGGAATAAAAGTATCAGAAAAACCTAACTTAACAACCTCGGCACCCAGGGCTTCCAGCAGCTCCGCTATTAATTCTCTTGCCACACCACTGTGCTGGTAAACTCCTACTCTTTTTCCTGTCAGAGCCTGTTCAGGAAACAGATCGATATAACGTTTTTTATAACTATCGGCTGCTGTTTTATCAATCCCGGGAAGATAAGTATCGGCTTCGTTAAATTGTCCCTGTGTGGAAAAGAGTTTGTCTGATAAATCAATCATCTGCTGTTTTATAAGCAGTTCATCATCTTTTAAAATTTCACCGGCCAGTTTATAAAACTTAATACCATTTCTGTCATCAGGTATATGACTTCCGGTGACCATAATCGCAGCGCAGTTATGCTGCAGACCATAAAGTGCCACAGCGGGTGTTGCAATCAATCCCGCATTGATCACCTTAATACCACTATCAACAATAGCTTTAGCGCAGGCATTAAGAATTGCCGGTGTGCTGTTACGTAGATCACCTGCCAGCACAATACTGGAAGCACGGTTCAATTGCTGCGTCTGTTTGAGATACTGAATAAATCCCAGTGTATAGGCATAACAGACCTGATCAGTCATGTCTTTCACCAGGCCGCGAGCACCACTGGTACCAAACGTTACCTGGCTGCTATGCATTAAATCTTCAATTGTTGTTTTCATAAAGTACCAATTATTATGATTCAGAGGGGGGGAGTAATATAATTTGGAACAAACCGCTTGTTCAGATGAATTTGATCTCTGTATGAGTCAGGTCTTGCTATTCTGTTTCTTTACTGAAAAGAGTATCAAAATAAAGTTTTTCTTCTGCAGTCAGTAACTCTCTGCCATAATCAGAAGTTCCACCGCGAGTATGCAGATTTTTTGCAATGCTCTGGCGTCGTTCACTTTTTCGCCGCATTGATTCGCGGCGCTCAAATCTGGGCCAGGCAACATAATACAGTTTTACATGATCAATCCACAAGGGTGAATTAAACTCATACTCAACATGACGCCTGTCACTAATGCGTCGTTCAGTATTTTTTCTGCTATTGCTGGTGGTCGGAATAGACATAATATATCGATGGCTTTTTTATTGTGCTATTTAATTATAAGATATAAGATCGCAACTTAAAGAAATAATCCAATTCTATTATATTATTGTATGTTTAATCAATATACAATAAGGGTTATGCAAAAAACTTAACATTATTTCTATAGATTTGCACATAATTAATTACCCATTCATCTTTTTTAAGCATTGGACATTCAATCACTTACAAAATGACACTGTAACTTCTCAATAAGTCCGTGACTAACCTGGATATTACATATCGTCATCCCCGAAGTCTTTTATCGGGGA
>DAOVUE010000092.1 GCA_030632745.1 Pseudomonadota bacterium
CATTCTCTAAGGTTGATTTATAAAACTTAAATTCTCTGGTTTTTCCATCAGAGCATTTAACACTTGCTTTATATTCCTGTTTACCCGGGTTTTTAAGTAAAGCTTTGTCTTGTTCCAGATAGATTTTTGCTAAATCCGCAGGTATGACATCAGGTAAATCAAATAATGTTTTTTTGATTATTTTTTCTTTAGGAATTCCCAGTATCATTTCAGAAAATGCATTATTGCAATTTTGATAAACAAAGTTAATATCTTTATAAAATATGGGGCTGGGGAGGGTATCAAGCAATATTTTCAAAAATTGATTATTTTCAAAATTTTCATGTTGTATATAATGAACAAGATCGGCATTCTTTTCTAAATGCTGAATTTTTTCTTCTAATTCTTCATAAGTTAATTTTTTTTGCATAATATGAGCTGTCAGATAAACTTGAGTGTCGGTTAGGGCTGAGGCAGAAATTAAAGCAATCCACAATTTTAATTCTAACATGATTCAAACTACTTAATCGCTATTCATTAATGATATACTTTAGTCAATGTAGTACACAGGAAGCAATGCATGGAACGTGAAATATTAATTGAAGTTAAGCAGCTTTCTCGTGCCTTTGTTAAAAATAAAGGCTTTTATGGTAAAATTCATGATCAAACCATTGCTGTTGATGATATCAGCTTTAACTTGCAGCGCGGTGAAGTGCTGGGTTTTCTGGGGCCCAATGGTGCGGGTAAATCAACAACTATGCAGATGTTGACAGGCAACCTGGCGCCCAGTCACGGCAGTATTAAAATCGGCGGTCTTGATTTGATGGATAATCCTATTGAAGCAAAAGCCATGATCGGTTATTTGCCGGATACACCACCATTGTATAAAGAGTTAACCGTTGATGAATATCTAGCTTATTGTGCACGCTTGAATAAAATCTCTAATCATAAGCTGCAGCAGGCCATTAACACCAGCAAAGAACGTTGTGGTCTGACTGAGCATGGTAAACGGGTTATCAATAATTTATCCAAGGGATATCAGCAGCGTGTGGGTATTGCGCAGGCTATTATTCATTCACCGGATATTGTTATTCTGGACGAACCAACAGTCGGTCTTGATCCGATTCAAATGATTGCCATACGAAAGCTGATCAAAGAACTGGGTGAAACGCATAGTGTCATGTTGTCCAGCCATATTTTGCCGGAAATTCAGACCATTTGTAATAATGTTCAAATCATCAATCAGGGTAAGCTGGTATTTAATGCATCGATTGAACAGCTTAATCATCACATGCAGACTCATTCCATACGTATGAAATGTCGTCATAAAGTAGATGTAAAGAAAATTAAACTACTGGATACTATTCAGTCTGTAGAAATAGAGCAAAATACTATGGGAGATGAAGGTGACAGTATTATTATTCATTGTTCACATCAACACTCTTCAAATGACTCTTCGTTAAAAGACTCTTTGTTAACAGAGAAGGGACAAAATGCTGCCATTGATTTATCACAACAATTAATCTCAATAGCTGAGCAGCAGCAATGGGGCTTGTATGAAATTTATTCTGAAAAACAAACACTGGAAGATATTTTTATGTCTCTGACCTGTGTTGACCCAACGCATGAAGCAAGGCTTGGAGCAAGGCTTGGAGCAAGGCTTGGAGCAAGGCTTGGAGCAAGTAGAGAGAAAGCTCTCTTAGAAACAACGGAAGAAGCCCGGCAGGGAGCAGATACTTGATTAAATTAATTGCCCTGCGTGAATTAAAAAGTCTGTTTTTATCCCCCTTAGCGTGGGCCATTCTGGCCGTTACACAGATTATTTTATGCTATCAGTTTCTTGCTCAGCTGGAAAGCTATCTGCAGTTCCAGGCCAGGCTCTCTGTGCTGCAGGATTCACCGGGCATTACGGATCTGGTGATTAGCCCATTGCTTGCAGGTGCGGCAATTATTTTATTGCTCATTGTTCCATTATTAACCATGAGATTAATCAGCGAGGAGCAGAGAAATCAGACTTTAACGCTGCTTTTTAGCGCACCTGTTTCCATGACGCAGATTATTATGGGAAAATATCTGGGTATATTAGGTTTTTTAAGCATACTCCTGTTTATGATAGCCTTAATGCCTTTATCTCTTCTACTGGGAACCCGTATTGATTTGGGGCAGTTGTTCTCTGCATTGTTAGGATTATTCCTGATCCTGGCTTCTTTTACCGCAGCGGGACTTTATATGTCTACCCTGACAAAACAACCTGCCATTGCAGCAGTGAGTAGTTTTGGCCTGCTGCTTTTTTTATGGATTATTAACTGGGCAGGCAATAGTACAGAAGGAGAAAGTGTTTTATCCTATTTTTCTGTTTTAAATCATTTTGAACCTTTATTAAAAGGGATTTTTTCCTCTGCTGATATTATTTATTATTTACTGTTTATAGGTCTTTTTCTAGTATTAAGTATTCGCCGTTTAGAACGCTTACGTTTACCACATTAAATCTGCTTATTAAATGAATATTAATCATAATTCGACACAACGCTTAAAACATCAGAATAGCCTTTTTATTATTCTGTTTTTAACACTTATTGGTTTATTAGCTTTTTTGAGCACGCGCTATGTCTATTGGAGTGACTGGACGAATAATGGTCAGAATTCACTCAATGAAGTGAGCTTAAAATTATTACAGACTCTGGATTCACCGGTATCTATTGTTTCCTATACGAATCAAAAATCCATTAAACATTCTATACAGGAATTATTATCACGTTATCAGCAAGTCAAAACAGATATTACACTGTCTTTTGTTGATCCTAATCTGGAACCCGAAACCTCTCGTGAACTCAATCTCTCTGTCGATGGTGAAATGATTATTCATTATCAGGGACGAGAAGAGCATCTCATAGAACTTTCGGAACAAAATATCAGCAATACTTTATACCGCTTGCTGCGTGCTAAAGAACGCAAGATTGCTTTTATTCAGGGACATGGTGAGCGCAGTCCAACACAGTCGGCAAACTTTGATCTGTCCACTTTTAGTGATCATTTACAAAAACTGGGTATGCAGGTGGAAACACTGAATCTGGCCAAAACTATGCTTATTCCTGATGCTGTTTCTGTACTGGTGATTGCCGGACCGCAGGCCGGTTTTCTAGCTGCAGAGGTTAGTCTTATTATTGATTATGTTAATAAAGGGGGTAATCTCCTATGGCTGGGGGATCCATTAAAAAATACCAGACCCTTACCCATGCACGGTTTGTTAGCTTTATCAGAACGATTAGGTATTGAATTTCTGGATGGTTTTGTTGTCGATCCCAGTACTCAGGAATATGATATTGCACGACCTGATTATGCTATTGTGACGGATTACCCGCAGCATCCGCTGCATAGTGGTTTTTCAACATTAACACTATTTCCTCAAACAACCGGCATTGAGCGTTTGCCCGTCTTTCTTGATGAAAACTCATCTAACAAAGAATTTAACATTGAACCCTTATTGACCACGGTAGAGCGGAGCTGGATTGAAAATTCATCCGTAATCGATACGGTACAGTTTAATGAGGAGGAGGATATTGCAGGTCCCATTAGCATTGCAATGGTTCTCACACGAACTCTAACGCAAGATAGTCATAATGAATCATCAGCACAAGAGCCGCATGTAAAAGAGCAGCGTATTATTGTAATAGGGGATGGGGATTTTTTGTCCAATACTTTTCTGGGTAACGGGGGAAATTTAACTCTGGGAGTTAATATTTTTAACTGGCTTAGTCATGATGACCAGTTTATTGCCATTCCTACGCGTATAAAAGATGATATTATACTGGATTTATCCCCATCTGCTCTTGCCCTGTTAGGTGCCGTTTTTCTCTTTGTTATGCCAGGATTATTGATTGTAAGTGGTAGTCTTATCTGGTCAAGAAGGCGTCATCGCTAATGTCATCCCTTATTAGAAATAGTACAAAAGAAGTTCACAATAAAGTGTCAAAAGCCGCTAAAACTAATATTATTCTTTTTATTATCTGCCTGGGTTTATCACTGCTTGCCTGGTTTCAGCCCGGCCTGCATCAAAGCGTTGTAAATTATCTGTCTGACTTAAAGGCAGAAGAGATTCATCATATTATTATTGAACGTCAGGGCCTTGAAACAATTAAAATAAATAAGCAAAATAATCACTGGTTTTTGTCTGAGCCTTACCCGTTGCCGGCCAATAAACAGAGAGTGGCGACTATTACTGCACTGGCAGAAAAACGCAGTTTTTCACAATTTCAGGTGGCGGATGACAAACTTTTCCGCTATCACCTGGATGAGCCACTGGTGTCTGTCTGGTTAAATGGACAACAATTTATTATTGGTGATAAAGATCCGCTTAATCATCTGCGTTATGCCATAAATGTGCATGAAAGTGAACAACTGCAGAAACAAACGGGCTCTAATAGCTACATTATTCACATGATAGCGGATACGGTATTTTATCAGCTTAGAGCTAATCTAAATAATTTTATTGCCAGAGGATTATTAGCCCCGCGAGCAACTATTGACAGTATTACATGGATTGATAAAAAGCTTGATAAGACGCTGACTATTGAACAGGGAAAATGGTCTTTAATACCCGATAACCCTGATATTAGTGCAGACAGCATTGCACAATTAGTGCAATTCTGGGAACGGGCACAGGCCAGTCGCGTTGAAATAAATAGTTCATTAAGCTCAGACTCTTCATTAAGCTCAGGCTTCAATGTTCAAACCGATCATGCCGGGAAAAAAGTTATCATTAGTCTGAATAAAGGAAAATCCAGCATAGTTTTTTCTATTATTCGTGAAAAAATTCAGGGAAAAGAGCAAATCAAACTATTACGTGAAGATGTGAAAATTGCTTATTGGATCACAACACAGCAATTAAAACAACTGACTGAGTTTATTTTTTGAATAATATAGGCTAAAATTAGTATAAACATTAAAATGGATGATAATCCACAGTGCTGACAAACAGCCAACCTAATTGTACAAGAAATAGACAAGAACACACAAAAAAAGTGGTGATTAAATGAATACAATAATAAAAGCCTTTCTTTTCAGTAGTCTGATTTTTACCGCATGCAATAGTTTTGCTGCAGGTCCTTCTTTCTCTTCCCGTTATGATGAGCCTGTTACAGATGGTGAAATTATAGTCGATCTGTTACTGGCACGTCCATTAGGACTGGTTGGCAGTGTAATAGGAGTTACAGTTCATACTGTCGGTCTGTTATTCAGTGTCCCCGGTGAGAATTTCAGCGAAACCGCCGAAGTCCTGGTTGAGAGGCCATTGAACTACACATTCAACAGACCCTTAGGTCGTTTTGAAGACTAGTTTAATAATCGTCCTTGAAAAGCTTAGCTTGCAGGCGAACTTAGCCTGCAGGCTAAATAAATTTATGTCTGCTGCTATAGCGGAACATTATGACAGAATATTATGCCAGAGCTGCCTGAGGTAGAGACTACTCTCAGGGGGATTTCTGCGTACATATTAAATACTCCTATTATTAAGGTGAGTGTGCGCAATGCGCGTTTACGCTGGCCTGTTCCCGAAGAACTTGCGGAACAAATTACCCATCACAAAATAATAGCCATTAAACGGCGGGCAAAATACCTTCTTTTAAGCCTTGATTCGGGGACCATTATTATTCACCTCGGTATGTCCGGTAATCTGAAAATTGTTTATCCTGAAACAGCGTATGAAAAACATGAGCATGTGGAATTTTGTTTCGCTAACGGTCATGCTTTACGTCTAACGGATCCAAGGCGATTTGGTGCTGTGTTATGGACCTGTGATGATATTAAGGCACATCCTTTATTAAAACACCTTGGTCCGGAGCCATTATCGGAAGAATTTAATGCGGAGTATTTATATGCTCAATCAAGAAATAAAAAAATAGCCATTAAACAATTCATTATGAACAGTAAAATTGTAGCGGGTATTGGTAATATCTATGCTAATGAAGCACTCTTTGCCAGTGCCGTTCATCCCGGCCGTGCTGCGGGGAAAATCAGTAAAAAACGTTATCATAATCTCTGTGCAGAGATAAAAAAAATACTTGAACAGGCGATATTACAAGGTGGAACCACACTCAAAGATTTTGTTGGCGGTGATGGTAAACCGGGTTATTTTCAACAACAGTTAATGGTTTATGGACGCAAAGGGGAAGCTTGTTGTAAATGTCAAAAACCACTGAAAGAAATCAGACAGGGGCAGCGCAGCACCGTTTACTGCACCCATTGCCAGAATTAAGAGAGTTTAATACCCTGGGGCACCGAGGTAAATGCCAAATCCCTAACCCAATGAGTCAACAAACGATGTTTATATAATGTTTCGAAGTTTAGCCTGTGTGCTCCTATTCCTGTCTGTTACTGAGCCGGTACATGCCGTACCCTCACTGCTTCCCCTTGTGCCGCTGGTCGCTGTTCTGCTTGCCAAGGGAGCCCTGCTGCTGGGATCCCTGTTCTTCTTTGTGCTCTCATTATTTAAACAGAATAAGAAGAAGTTTCTCGTTTGGGGAAGTGTCCTGTTTCTGTCATTTATTTTATTGATGGTCTTCTTTCAATATGCTTGAGACTAA
>DAOVUE010000042.1 GCA_030632745.1 Pseudomonadota bacterium
ATAAGCTTAAATTCAAAGTTAATTTTTATTCTGCCACCCGGAATACAGTGAAATCTTTTATGTTTTGCTTAATGATTGGGCAATTAGAATTCTAATGGAGCAAAAGGGAAAACACTCAAAATGGGTTTTTACATACAAAGGAAGTCCTATCAAAAAAGCAAGCAATACTAGTTGGAAAAATACTCTTGAACATGTTGGTATAGCCCCCTACAAAAAACTTATGTATTGCCCAACAGAATTTTCAGAGCATTACAATGTTCTCACCATGACATCTTTCATGAAGAAAAATACTAGCAGTCATTTTTAAATACACTTGCTGAAGCTCATAAGCGTTTTGGTCTACAGATACCGATGGGTAGCAATGTACCTGGCACAGGAAATAGCGGCAGCTAAACTTAAAGAAATTGCTGAACTATTTGGCTTAAAAAGTGCCTGCAGTATTCCAACAAGCATTAAAAAATTAAACTGTCTACTGGATAAAGATGAAGTGCTATCGAATACAATCAATAAAATGATTGATGAATATGACTCTTGACCTTCCACTAAATCCCTTATGAAAAAAAAGGGATATCAAAACCTCTGATATCCCCACATTTTTACTCAGCTAGCTGTAACATTTTTGTTTTTATTTATTTAGGCTAACGTTTCTGCTGGTGGCATAAGCCGCAGCCTACAGGGGTTCCTTTAGGTATGGTTGCAAATAAGTCACCACTACCATCAGCCGCACATTCAAGACTACCTTTGGTATCTTTACACCTTACCAGTCGATCAGTGGCTGCACGTGACAGCACTGTTCCCTTCAGATCACTGCCATGACAAGATTCACAGCCAGGCCCCTTATTACGATAGTTTCTATGGTCCTTGTTCCAACGTGTATCAGCGGTATTATAGTCTGATATTGGATGCATACCATGTGGCCCATTATTGCCCAATGGTAAACTGGCTTCGGTAGGCTCATGACAGGTAAGACATTCTGTCACCGTACCGGTATGACCCTGTATCTGCAATGAGGCTACGTTATCATTAGCTCCCGGCATCGCATTCGGCCATTCAGCATGGGTTGCACCATGGCAGGCTTCACAGAATAGCTCACCATGCCCAACACTGACTCTATACAGCTTGGGATTGCCATCAGCCGCGGTGCCTTCCGCAACTACATTTTCAGCAAATCCCTTATTTACAGGAACAATTGGTGTTGCCCTGGAATCATCAGTACGGTAGGCCTGAGCAAGGCGTATACCATCGACATTACCTGCTGAATCAACTGGGTTGACCAGGGTATTGTTATCAGCCGCAAGGTTATCTGTTGCATAACCAGTATGACATGAACCACAACCCGGCTCATTAGCCCAGGGAACACGTGGAGTTGCAGGGTTAGTATAGAAATCTGCTGCCAAATGAAAGTCACCTGGAGTTGCAGGAGAAACGTCTTTGGAGAAATCATCACCTACCTGATCCATATTACCATGACAATCCTGGCAAACCTGACCACCATTTGCCATTGCACCACGCATACACTTGGTTTTATTACCCGGATGACAAGAATAACAAGTTTGACCCAGAATATCCTGTGTCACCAATGGATCACGTTTATTACCCTGCGCATCGACTGCCGGAGGCATTGCCGGGAATAATGGATTGCCGTCAAGGTCGGTTACATGCGCATGGTTATTGTGCATAACGTTTGACATAGACTTGTTCTTGGCCTGATCGCGACCATTAGCCAAGGATGTAATGGTTATAGCTCCATCATTAAGCACAATTGGATCGACATTATCATTCTCTGGTCCAAGTGGCCCAAACTGTGCCAGATCCAGAGCAGGGGTGTAATGACAGGTCTGACAAACAACTGGATTATTGGCCTTACCATTGGCATCAAAACCCTGGCTTAGGCTGGTTCCATGTTTCAAATCATGCAGTGCAATGATATTCAGATCAGATGCCCATTCTATACTTGCTTCAAAGGGTATATTATCAGCCGGGTCATCAAGTGAATCATATACAGTAATTCCATTATCGATTAACTCCTGGGTTGCAGCACCATTACCACCATCAAGAGTCGAAGCATGACAGCGCTGACATTCAGCTTCACCGGATATGGGGACAACCGTATCAACAGAAGCGACTATATCCTGCCCTACTTTAGCCTGCACACGCATTAATGGATAGGGGTTTTTACGACCAGAGTCATCATAAACTGCCATCGGTATACCAGCTGCTTCAAACCAGTTTACATCTGCGGTATAACCAAATGGGAAATCCGTAAAAAATGGCAGCCTGCCAATATGCTCATGGAATGGTTCTGCTGCATTAGCTGTTAAAGGATTAAGTATACCCGGCATAGCCTCTTGTCCCGCAGCCAGGAATCCATCTTCCAGATAAAACCGTTCTACATCAGGAACGGGTAAGCCTATATCAACAATATCACTTCCTGCCGGGTAAAAGAGTTCCAGAATTCCAGAAGGATAAAATGGAGCATAAGCCTGTCTGGCAATATCCCAGAAATTTGCTTTATATAAGCTACCATCTTTTGCAAGCACTGGTGCTGTAGATAATACCGGATCAAACTCATTGGAGGCAGCCGAATAAAATAATTCCACTTCACCATGATTCAGAACTCGAGGTTTTGTCGTTGCCGTACCACGTAAAACCACCTGTGAGTGCAATACATTAAAAGGTGGCAGGATACTTGAGATTCGAGTATCCAGGTCGCCACAATGCATACCCAGATCATTAATGGCCAGTACCTGATACAATCCATTATTAGAAAATGGCTGTACAGCAACTGAAGCACTAGCAGGTGCTGCCTGACTGCGACTGGTTGAGTTAATTGAAAAGACCGTATTACTATTAGCGACATTGATATTAACTATTGCTATCAGGGAAGAATCCGTACCATCAGAAGCTGAATAGGTAAAACTATCTGAGCCGGTAAAGTTTGCATTGGGTGTATAAGTAAAGGAACCATCCGCATTTAATGAAACGCTAGAACCATTAACAGCGGTGCCTGTCTCAAGCACTGCAGTAATTTCATCCCCATCCCCATCATAATCATTGGCTAGCACTCCCGGTGCAGTAACGACTAGCTGCTCACCCTTGGTGGCAGCATACTCATCAACCACCGCTACTGGCGGGGTATTGACAATGGCACCTGTAACAGTGATTGTTGCATTAACACATGACACTGGGCCATCTCTGTCAGAAACATCTAATAACACATTAAATGTACCTGTCTCATTGTAGGTCACATTGGCTGTACTATTAGTCAATGAGTCCGCATTACCGGAACCATCAGAAAAATTCCAGCTATATGTCTTACCGCCTTTAGTGCCGCCTTCTACAATGCTGTTAAAGGTAAAACTGCTTCCTGCAGCAGTACTTCCCTCTGCAGGTGAAATACTACAGCTTAACGGGCTTGGAACTGGTTTGGCTGCGTATAGGTTAGTTGCCAGAATTAGCGTAAATGCCATAGCAAAAAGCATTCTCGTCGATTGTTGTAACAGATAATGCTTATTTCTATCGTGTTTGAACATCAATATTTCCCCTTAAAAAGTATGTCTGACCAAGACACAAAGCGGTCACAAAAATGAAATTTAAATCAATGGTCGATAATTCGACTCTTTTATTATTTTTCATTTATGATTACTGACCAGTTATATCCCGGATCAATAAAATTTACTCTATTAGACTTTATTCCATTAGGCTTTATTCCACTAGGCTTTAGTCCATTAAATAGTCAGCACAGAACATGCCACTTTAAGAAGCCTTTCATAGAAGCATTTAATTCTATTATTTAACTTTTGAATGACAAACTGACACCAAAATAGCTGTCATTTTGACAGTGTGTGTCAGTATGTCAGTTTGAGATAGAACTGAGTCATTTAGGTTAAAGCTTTCTAAACAGAGAATTCTTCTTATATAAGTAAAAAAGAACTGGTAATAAAAACATAGAAACTAAGGGTGCGGTAAACATACCACCTACCATTGGCACGGCAATTGGCCGCATCACTTCAAGCCCGCTGCCCTCCCCTAATAATATGGGCAATAAGCCACCAATGATAATGGCTACTGTCATCGTTTTGGGCCTCACTCTTCTTAATGCGCCCTGCAGTACTGCTTGCCTTAGCTCCTCGTTTGTTTGCGGTGCAGTCTTTTTTATTGCTTCATTTAAATAAATTAACATCACAATACTAAACTCTATCGCCACGCCGGTTAATGCAATAAAACCGATGGCCACGGCGACTGAAAGGTTTAAACCATAAAAATAAAGCAACCAGACACCCCCTAGCAATGCAAAAGGTACAGATAACATAATCAGCAATGGTTCCATGATATTTTTAAAACTTAAATACAAAAGAACAAATATAATAATTAAGGTTAATGGGATGATGTAGAGCAGTTTTTCTTTGACGCGCTCAAAATATTCAAATTCACCTGCCCAGGACAAACTATAACCGCTTGGCAATTTAATTTCCTGGTTGATCAATAATTTCAAGTCATTAACATAAGCCCCAAGATCACGATTGGCGATATCAATATAGACATAAACACTCAAACGGCCATTTTCGCTCTTTATCATTGCAGGCCCATCTGAATATTGAATGTCTGCAAATTCACTTAAAGGTAATAGATCACCGTGTTTTGTCACGATAGGCAGATCACGTAATTTTGAAATCGAATTTCTTATGTCATAGGGATAGCGTATATTAATCGGGTAACGTTCACGACCTTCAAGCGTTTCTGTAATATTCATGCCGCCAACAGCCGTTGAGATGATTTGCTGTAAATCGCCAACATTAAAAAGTTGCTGACCGGCATTATACCGGTCGATAGTAATATCGATATAACGTCCATTAGAAATGCGTTCCGCAATGACCGATGCGGTACCATCAATTGATTTAGCCAGACTTTCTATCTGTTGAGAGATTTTTTCAACCTTTTTCAACTCCGGGCCGGACACTCGAATACCAACAGGCGTTTTAACGCCTGTGGCTAACATATCGATACGTGCTTCGATGGGCATCAACCAGGCGTTGACCAGACCTGGAACATTCACCCTCGCATCCAGTTCCGCTTTTATTTTTTTAATGGTCATGCCTTCGCGCCATTGTTCTTTGGGTTTGAGCTGAATGGTTGTTTCTAACATATTGAGTGGTGCGGGATCGGTTGCGGTTTCTGCACGCCCTATCTTTCCGAACACCTGTTTCACTTCTGGCACCGTTAGTATTAATCGATCCGTCTGTTGCAATAACTCACGGCCTTTACCAATCGAAATCCCCGGCAAGGTGGTTGGCATATAGAGCAGGTCACCTTCATTTAATTGCGGCATAAATTCTGAACCAATCTCTGACCATGGCCATGCAGAGGTTAAAAACAGCACAAAGGCCATCAATATAACTTTAACCGGTGAGTTTAATGCTCGCGTAATATAAGGCTGATAGATACTGGAAAACCATCGGTTGAGCGGATTGGAAAATTCATCTTTTATATTACCGCGAATAAAATACACCGCCAGTACCGGCACTAAGGTAATCGAAAGTCCTGCAGCTGCGGCCATTGCATACGTTTTGGTATAAGCCAGCGGACTAAACATTCGCCCTTCCTGAGCCTCTAATGCAAACACCGGTAAAAAACTTAAGGTAATAATGATAAGCGAATAAAATAATGGCGGGCCAACTTCCACACAGGCATCGGTAATGATTTTTATCCGCTGCTCCACCTTATTAACAGCACTATTGTTGATCTCTATATGTTTATGGATATTCTCAATCATCACGATAGACGCATCTAGCATTGCCCCTATGGCAATGGCAATACCACCGAGTGACATGATGTTGGCATTGATGCCCTGATACTTCATGACGATGAAGGCTGATAAAATACCAACAGGCAAACTGATTGCAATAACCAGAGAGGAACGAACATGCATTAAAAATAAAACACAGACCAGAATGACAATAATTATTTCTTCTATTAATTTCTTGCTTAATGATTCGATTGATTGCTGAATGAGGTCAGCCCGGTTATAGGTTTCGATCAACTCGACCCCCTGAGGCAAAGCCAGCTTTAGCTCTTCAATTCGCTGCTCGACAAGCCGGATGGTCTCAAGCGCGTTTTCCTGCCAGCGCATAATCACTATTCCGCCAACTACTTCTCCTTTACCATCGAGTTCTGCAACACCTCTTCTTGGCGCTGGCCCTTCTCTGATTTCAGCAATATCACGCATGAAGACGGCATCACCAACAGAGTTAACGCCAAGCGGACCCACATTACCAATATCTTCTTTACTGGATAAATAGCCATGCACACGAATCATGTACTCCGCTTCAGACAGTTCCAGCACAGAAGCGCCGGACTCCTGATTACCATTTTTAAGTGCCTTTATCACAGAGGAAAGAGTCACCAGCTCGCGAAGAAGTACATTGGGATCAATAACAATTTGATACTGTTTGACCATACCACCCAGTGAAGCGATCTCAGCAACACCTGGAATAGATTCCAGCTCATACTTTAAAAACCAGTCCTGTATCGAACGCAGTTCACTTAGATCATGCTGACCTGTTTTATCTATTAATGCATATTCATAGACCCAGCCAACACCGCTTGCATCTGGGCCCAATGATGTTTTGGCACCGTCAGGTAAAGTCTTTTCAACTTCGTTTAGATATTCTGAAACGCGTGATCTTGCCCAGTAAGGATCAACATCCTCATCAAATAAAACGTAAACATAAGAATCACCAAAAAAAGAATACCCCCGCACAGTGCTTGCACCTGGTACGGTTAACATAGTTGTGGTTATTGGATAAGTAACCTGGTCTTCGATAATTTGCGGTGCCTGCCCGGGAAAACTGGTCTTGATAATGACCTGAGTATCCGATAGATCGGGGATAGCATCGAGCGGGATACTGCCTATGGAGCGGAGACCCCAGACAGTAAGGATTAAACTCATTAATAAAATTAGCGGCCGGTTGTCTATTGACCAGCGAATAATAAGCTTGATCAATTCTCAAGCCTTTGCACAGCGGTACTAAGAGTAGATGAACTAAAGCGAGCAACTTCAGCTCTGAGCTCACTTTCAGAATCCAGTAAAAACTGCCCCGAGACAACGACCTTCATACCTTCATTTAAACCAGAGATGATTTCCACATAGTCATCATTATCCAGCCCGGTGACCACATCGACCGGCTGGAAGCGGCCACCATCTTTTGCCACCACCACGACATTTTTAGAGCCTGTTCGAATCACGGCTGAAGACGGCACCAGCAAAACATTATTTTTTGACTGCGTATAAACAGTCATCTCTGTCTGCATTCCCAGCCTTAAATCCAGCTTATCGTTTGCTTTAAAATCTGCGATTAATTTAACGGCTGTGGTACTGCTATATCCCAGGTCATCTACCCTTCTTACTTCACCTTGCCAGGTCAGACCGGGAAACCGGCGTATAGACATAGAGATTTTCTGGCCGGGTTTAAGCCATATCCACTGCGTTTCGAAAACCTTGGCATAGGCTGAAATAGAATATAAGGGTTTAAAGGTACCGATTATTTCATCTGATTTTATTTTTTGCTGCAGCTTAATATTTAATTGAGTTAATAAACCAGTATCAGAATAACGCAGGTGATAGATATTTGATGCTTTACTGGTTTTAATTAAAGTATTTAGTTCACCAAAGGTATAACCTAATGAACTTAGCTTCTGCTTTAAAAAGCGCATATTCATTACATCATTTTCATAGGCTGCTTTTATATACTGTTGCTGAAGCTGTAATATTTCATCTGACTCAAGTGAAATAATCACTTCATTTTTATAAAATTTATTGTCTTCCTCTGAATGATTAATAAATCGGACAATGCCAGATACAGGCGATTTTATAGAAATATCTTCACGTTTTTTAACTTTATTGACATATCCATAAATTCTTATATTTTTGAAAATATTATCTCTCACAACCGTTGTTGTTTTAATACCAAAGTTATTGATAACCGCTGAATCAACGCGTATTTCCGGACGCGATATATTGCTGCCATCTAAGGACGGTAAGCCTTCCAGCTGTTTACTCACCAGAGACATACCACATATCGGGCAATCACCTTCATGCTCCTGATGAATATGCGGATGCATGGGACAGGTAAAATATTCGGAATTATTTGCGACGATATCATTAACAACAGGGCTATTAGCAACAGGCATATTTATCTGTTTACTGACTAACGACATACCGCAAATGGGACAATCGCCAGCATGTTCCTGATGGATATGCGGGTGCATGGGGCAGGTAAAATATTCGGCATTAACAGGCTTCGTTTCAGCTTGCTTATCTGTATGAGTGATATCGGAAGATATTAACCAGGGGCCTGCATAAATGCCCAAAATAAATGCCAGTAAAATTGCAATAAAAATAGGTATTCTGATCTTCATGTACTGTATATACTCATGATA
>DAOVUE010000241.1 GCA_030632745.1 Pseudomonadota bacterium
GGATAACGTTTTAACTGACTGCCTGAAAGAGCAGAGGACAATAGGGCTGCATCAATTAAAGAGGCATGGTTTAATTTATCCTGAAAGACAATATCACCCTTCCCCATTAAGGCATTTACAATGCCTAAATTGGCCATATAACCGGTAGAAAAGAGTAACGCACGACTACGACCCGTGTATTCAGCCAGTATTTCTTCCAATTCATGATGTGCCCGACTATGGCCGCTGACTAGATGAGCAGCGCCACTGCCGACACCGTATTCATTAATACCCTGTTTAAGTTGCTGAGCAATTTGCGGATGCCCGGCCAGACCAAGATAATCATTACTGCAGAAACTCAGAAGAGATTTTCCCTGAAGATTGACATAAACACTACTTTTTTCAGGATCAGGCGCATCAATTATTTTTCGCTGTCGATAGAGTGATTGCTGTTGTCGTATGAGTAGTTCTTTCTGCAGTATTTCATCCAGGCCTGGCATTTATTACTCTTTCAGTGTTAAAAGACGTTGCATGCAATGGTCCTACGCCCAAAGGAAGTGCCCTTGGGGTACGGCTACGGCAGCGGTGATGCGAAGATTTTTGTCTGCAGTCTAATCACACCATACTGGCAACATTCTGCTCAGAGTGTTTATTTTTACAGGCTTTCTTTTCTTCTAAACTGGTTTTTAAGCCTAAAGAGGAGAATAATTTTTGATCTCTATTAGTGCCTGCATTATCAGTAGTCAGTAAGCGCTCACCATAAAATACTGAATTGGCTCCGGCAAAAAAACACATGGCCTGCATTTCATCTGACATTTCCTCACGACCTGCGGACAATCTAACCACTGAATGCGGCATCATTAATCTTGCCACAGCCACTGTCCTGACAAATTCCAGCGGCTCTATTTCATCTTCGCCAAACAGCGGAGTGCCCTCAACCTGAACCAGCATATTGATTGGTACACTATCAGGGTGTTTGCTCATATTGGCCAGTTGAATAAGTAAACTGCAGCGATCTTTGCGTTCCTCACCCATGCCTAAAATACCACCGCTGCAGACATTAATGCCCGCTTGCTGAACATTATTCAGAGTATCCAGGCGATCCTGAAAAGTACGCGTGGAAATAACATTGCCATAAAATTCCGGTGAGGTATCAAGATTATGATTATAGTAATCCAAACCCACTTCTTTTAATTGCTGTGCCTGATCACTGTCCAGCATGCCCAGGGTTACACAGCTTTCCATATCCAGTGATTTAACCGCCTTAATCATCTCCAGAACTTTAGGAAAATCGCGTTTATTAGGTCTTGACCAGGCTGCACCCATGCAAAAACGATCCGCACCCTCTGATTTTGCCTGTCTGGCGGCTTCAATCACCTCATCCAGAGATAATAGAGCTTCTGCTTCCAGCTCAGTATTGTGGTGAGCACTTTGTGAACAGTAACCACAGTCTTCAGAACATTTGCCGGTTTTAATACTCAATAAGGTGCTAATTTGAATGGCATTAGGATCAAAATGAGCACGGTGGATACTATGAGCCTGAAATAAAAGGTCATTTAAGGGCCGATCAAACAGAGCCTGAACCTCAGAAAGTTCCCAGTCGTGTCTTAATGCATCGGTTTTTTGCAGTGTCATAGTCTTTGCTCTGTATTTATTAGATTGGGTATATATTGCAAGTCGTTAAACGTGCATAATAACATATCAAACTTTTTGAGGCGATTGACTTGCTATTTAATCTACTGAACAGTCTGCTGCCAAGACATTGTTTGTTTTGCCTGGAAAAGACTCAAAACAGCACTAATTTATGCACGAGCTGCCTTAAAACATTAACTCTTAACAGTAACTGCTGCCAACGCTGTGCTTCTCCTATGGAATACACACCCACGCAGCACAAACTATTATGCGGCAATTGTCTGAGTCATCAATATTTTTATGATAAGGTTTATAGTCCATACACCTATGCATACGATATTCGCTATATTATTACAAAATTAAAATATCATAAAAAAATTCACCTGGCTAAAATTCTGGCCGAGTTATTTACACAACAAGCACCCTTTTCAGCAGCACAAGATAATGAAGAGAGTCAATTGTATCCATTACCACAATTAATCATCCCTATGCCCATGCATACTAAAAGACTGAGAGAACGCGGCTATAATCAGGCTCTGGAAATCAGCCGTTTTTTAGCCTCCTATTATCAACTTCCGCTGGATTATAAGCACTTTGTCCGCACCCGATACACCCAATTACAAGCCGGTCTGGCGGCATCAGAAAGACAAAAAAATGTCGCTAATGCCTTCACTGTTAAAAAACCTTTAAACTATAATCACATTGCCCTGGTAGATGATGTGATGACAACCGGCAGCACCGTGAATGAAGCGGCTAAAATACTTAAAAAAAATGGTATTAAGCAAGTTGATGTGTGGACTATTGCACGGGCTGGAGTCAAACATTAAAAACAAGTATTGGTTAATTTTATCCACTTAGGGACGTGAACGTTCCTTAGGGACTTTAATAACCTCAAGGGGCACCGAGGTAAATGCCAAAACCCTGACCTAAGAAGAAACGATTATTTCTGTACCAATTGTCTGACCATCTTCTGCAGCAGATTATCATAAACCAACAGCACTTTTTTATCATCCCCTGCTTCCAGCAGTACATATTTACTGTCTTGAGTACAAGCTATTTGTTTAATGCGCCCCTGACCAGGCTGTAAGGTTTGTTCAACAGCATAACTGTATTTGTTAATAAGCTGTATTTTACCATTTTCTTCACCTAGCCAGATGGTATCTGCTTGCGGGCAGCTGGCAATTGCACTTACAGGGCCAACAGCAACGTCAGTCTGTTTTTTCCATTTGTCGAGATGAGAGCTATTGCTATAGAAAGAAAGGGACGTTTTATCATTGTTCAATACGGCCAGCTGACTCGCCTCATTTTTTCCCCATATCAAGTCAGGCTCTAGAGACGAAACTTCGAGGCGACTCACGATACGGCTGAGATCAAGATCAAAAACAATTCCCTCTCCACGGGTATTGGTTCCCATTAAATAGATATTTTTTTCGTCAATGTAAAAATCACTCAGGGTCTGTTCAATAGTTAGGCGCTTGACCGGGAATAGAGGCTTATCCATATGATCTTTCAGGCAGCGATAATCATGATTCCACCCATCGCCAAAACCAATTGGCGGCGGGTCAAGATAGCTGACTTTCCAGATTTGTGGAAAATTCTGCGGGACAACGATAAAGCCGTGCAGATCACCCGCATTACGCACAGCGGTGACCGGTGATAGAATACCCTTGCGATCCTGTACCGGAATCATCTGCACCACACTCAAATCTTCAGGGTCAAGGAACACCAGATCAGCCGGTTGCTGATTGCCCACCAGTAAAAAACGCCCATTACCCGATAAAGCGCTATTAGCCGTCTTGAGTCCAACCCGAACTTTTATCTCAGGCATTCCCGTTTGCAGGTTATACTTCACGACCCAACCATCCGTTGAGCTAATAAAGACATAACGCCCCTCAGAACTATAAACCGGCGTTCCGGCAAGTGCTCCCACTTTCAGCTCAGACAATGGCTCCAAAGTAATATGCTCCAGAAATGTAAGACGCTGTTCAGTTATTATGGGGGATAGGTAAAGATTCTTTTTTCCAGACTCTGTACTCATATTGTTACTATAAATAATCCGTGAAGCATTGATTGCATCTAAATCCCAGACAGACATTTGCAGTTCCTGAGCAGCATATAAGGCGGCACTATTAAATATAAAAAGAGCAGTAATCATCAGTTTTTTCATGGTATTATCCAATATTAAGTTTCTTAGGATCCGTCAGCAAATATTTGATCATACTCTTGTCAAAAAACAGTAAAAGTAATCATAATCACAATAAAATCAAATCGGAAATACGAGCATATCTAGTGATAGGTATATAGTAAGTAGTCATTCGTATGTTCGTAAGGGAATTTTTGTAAGCATACGTCAC
>DAOVUE010000333.1 GCA_030632745.1 Pseudomonadota bacterium
ATGTCGACGAGCTGGTTATAGATATGAATAAAGCTTTGCAAAAGTAATCGTGAGTAAAGAGAGAATCGATCTTCTTCTGGTTCAAAGAGGCCTGGCCGCGACCCGTGAACGGGCTCGAGCCCTGATTCTGGCCGGCAAGGTTGTTTGTGGCGAGCACCTGGTCGAGAAGGCCGGTAGTCGGGTTGACAGCAATGTTGAAATCAGATTAAAGGGTGAGGATATTCCTTTTGTCGGTCGCGGTGGTCTTAAACTTGAGGCCGCCCTTAAATCATTTCAGATTGATGTAAATGACCGGGTTGCAATCGATATCGGTGCCTCCACCGGTGGTTTTAGTGATTGCCTACTTCAATACGGTGCCCGGCGGGTCTACGCTCTGGATGTGGGTTATGGGCAGCTGGCCTGGTCACTACGTTGCGATGACCGGATTGTGGTGATGGAACGTACCAATATTCGCCACTGTGTCAATAAATGATTGTGTTGACTGTGCATTGACTTCAATATCAAAGACATCAATACCGGCAAATTGCTTAAATAATATGCCCTTGCCTTCCATCACCGGCTTGCCTGCCAAAGCCCCCACATTACCCAGACCTAAAACGGCAGTACCATCAGTAATAACCCCGACCAGATTACCCTTGCTGGTATATTTGTAGGCTTGATCGGCATCCCTGGCAATTTCCCTTACCGGTGCTGCAACACCCGGGGTATAAGCCAGAGATAATTCATCCTGGCTTTCACAAGGCTTAGTCGAAACCACACTGATTTTTCCCGGCACAGGACTGGAGTGATATTTTAAAGCTCGCTCTGTTAAGGAGTCTTGCGCTGTATTCTCAGTATCGTCTTTCACAACTAACTATCCTTTCTTTTAACTTTCAACTTTTATCTTGTACCTTAATCTCTTTAGGGTAAGATCAAAGAACACTAATATCAATGGCAGAGCGCACATAAATCGACTGCCGGCCTTTATAGCTGCTGACCCAGCCTCTCAGCAAAACTTTTTTTCCAGGCAATGACTTTAAATTTAATGCTGAAAAATAGTGTTTATCCTTTTTGCTGATACGAACTGACAGTTTAGAAGTTAATTTTAAATAAATACTTTTTCTACTTTCACTATAAGCCGTCACTTCAGCAGATATAAAACGGTATCCTTTGCTTCCGGAGGATAAGTCATGAGCTGATATTAATTGATTTTGGGCTAATGCCCATAGTCCCAATTTTAAAACCCGGGCTTTTTCTTCAATTTCGCGATAACAATTAATATATTTTGTATTCGGCGGGATAGCAATAGCATGAGCCAGTCCCTGCCTCAATAATTCCTGCCCGACACTCAGACCATTTTTCAGGCTGATATAGGCTAACGTTCGTTTGTAATGATCCTTCCTGTCCTGATCATAAGACAGGCCCACGGTCTTACTTTGCGCCAGTATTTTCTTTAAAGCCGTATACGCTTTTCTGGCAAAAGGCTGAGATGCTTTGCCTTTACGCCCTATTTCCGGTGTATTAATGCCAATAAAGCGAACCTTGCGGCCGTCTTTTAAATGAACGGTGTCACCATCAATAACTTTAGCGATTATTACCCATTCATCAACCTGTTCTAATTGCTGCTGTGCTGATAAACAAGCAGTATCCGCCCGGGCAGAACTTATAAATAAATTAACCAGTAGAGAGAGACAAAGCAGCTTAACGATAACAGCCCCCGAAAAATAAGACAGGGATAACTTTTTATTCATGCGAGGCTGTTTATGCTTGATAAGAGCCTTCAGCCAAATAAAAGCCCGGCATAAAAAAAAGCACTGTAGAAAACTAAAGTGCTTTTTTTCAATAAACAGACTACATTGACAAAAACTTATCAAACTAAGCTCATCAAAAGCAATTTATTTCATACCATACTTCTGACGGAACTTATCAACACGACCCGCAGTATCAACCAGTTTTTGTTTACCGGTATAAAATGGATGGCACTTAGAACATACTTCAATGAGTAATTCATCTTTACCAATAGTTGATCTTGTATTGAACTGGTGTCCGCAGCTACAGGTTACTTTCACATCATTGTAGTCCGGGTGGATATCTGCTTGCATAATATTAAACCTTATAAAATTTCATCGGATGCCGCCACTGAAGGGATGTTCAGTACCGCAAACTGTTTGGAGCGGGCGATTTTACCCGTATTTGAGCAATTGATCAAGAAAAATAATCCGGATTAACGTGATACAAACTGAACGATTCATAGAATTAAAGAATTGAGCATTTGTCTGCGTATCTTTCATCTTATCCTGCATAAATTCCATAGCACTGATTTCGTCCATAGAATGCAGGATCTTTCTCAAAATCCAGACCTTCTGCAATTCATCCGCTTCCATTAACAAATCTTCTTTACGTGTTCCCGAGCGATTCATATTAATAGCAGGATAAAGCCGCTTCTCAGCTAATTTACGGCTCAGGTGTAATTCCATATTACCTGTACCTTTAAATTCTTCAAAAATAACTTCATCCATTTTTGAACCTGTATCAATCAATGCAGTCGCCAGAATAGTTAACGAACCGCCTTCTTCAATATTACGGGCCGCACCAAAGAAGCGTTTAGGACGTTGTAAGGCATTGGCATCAACACCACCGGTGAGAACTTTTCCTGATGATGGAATAACCGTATTATACGCACGAGCCAGGCGGGTAATGGAATCAAGTAAAATAACCACGTCATGCTTATGCTCAACCAGACGTTTCGCTTTTTCTATCACCATTTCAGCAACCTGCACATGACGACTGGCAGGCTCATCAAAGGTGGACGAAATCACTTCACCCTTAACTGAACGTTCCATCTCTGTTACTTCTTCAGGCCGCTCATCGATCAGCAGAACTATCAGGAAACAGTCAGGATGATTAGCAGCGATCGACTGTGCGATGTTTTGCATCATCATTGTTTTACCTGTTTTGGGAGGAGCAACAATCAAACCGCGCTGCCCTTTACCGGTTGGAGCCATCAAATCAATAACGCGGGCGGTAAAATCTTCAGTACTACCGTTACCCTGTTCCATGGTAAAACGTTCATTGGGAAATAAGGGAGTTAGATTTTCAAATAACACTTTATGACGGGAATTTTCAGGCTCATCATAATTAATCTGTTTTACTTTCAATAA
>DAOVUE010000189.1 GCA_030632745.1 Pseudomonadota bacterium
CTCATAAACAATAGCCTAGAAAAAATCTTATTAATATTGATATAATACCTGAAGTAACTGCAAAACTGCTATGCTTTTGCCTCCCCCTTTTTCCCTCGGTGCCCCTTGCGGGTAAAAGGGGGAAGCTAAGAGCAAAAAAACTGGTATTTCAATTAATACCAAATCCCTAATACCTGAAAACCAGAGCATCTTACTATGTTACAACTTGAAACCATTGATAATGCATATTCTTTTCATTCTTATGATGACAAATCAGCCCGCATCATTAAACCGCAGCATAATATCCATTCTACTCAATCTGCAGCTGATGCGCTAGTTGAAATATCTTCCACTACATTCATCTATAAAAATCAATTAGAAACTGATTTTCCTGCTGAATTTATACAATTTGATAATCAATGTATAGAAAACCTCATCAAATATAATGCAGATATATATCTTATCGGCACGGGCTCTAATCTTTGTTTCCCTGCCGGGCACATCTTACAAAATATTACGAAAAATAAATACGCTATTGATTTTATGGATACAGGTGCAGCCTGTAGAACTTTCAATATATTAACAGCCGAATACCGCAATGTTGCTGTTTTAATCTTTTTTAAATAGAACTCAAAATGTGCCCTGCGGAGAAACAAGGATTATAGGTTTATATACCAATACTACTAAAGTTTGACAGACTGTTCAATAAATTACTCCAGAGCTTCCGGCCTGTTGAATAGATTATTGATCTCAAGCACATTTAATGAATAACATAATTTCAACAATCGGGACATCCAATATCAAGCAGCAGTATTGGATCCAGGGTTTGTAATTTGTACTATTTCACACTTTAATAAGAAACAGTCCCTATTATCAATAAAACTATACTAAAGTAATCTATAGTATTATAAGCTACACTAAAATTTATAATAATAAACCCTCTTTAAGTTATTGATAAATACGGTACAATCATCTATGTTATCATTTGAAGATCAGCTGCAAGACGTTACAGAACTCATTTCACTACCAGAAGTCTACTTAAAGATCAGTCGCTTAATGGATGACTCCGGTTCAGATATTAAGGATTTTGCTAAAATAATCATACTGGACGCTAATCTCTCCGCCAAACTGCTCAATGTGGTCAACTCAGCTTATTATGGCTTTTCAGGACGAGTCAGCAGTGTTTACAAAGCCATCAGCATGCTCGGTACTCGTCAGTTACTCATGATGGTGCTGAGTATTTCCGCAATAGCGGCAGTATCATCACTCAAAATTCCAAAAGAGATTGTTGAATTCAGAACATTCTGGCGCAGCAGCCTGTTATCCGGTACCTTGTCACGCTTACTGGCAAAGCGCTTGAAAATTCGCTCTAACGAAAATTTATTCACTCTGGGCCTGTTACATGAAATCGGCCACCTGTTTTTGTATTCTAAATTCCCTGATCTGGCCTTACAGGCGATACAACTCTCTAAAGATAAAGAAATGAGAATTGACCAGGCTGAGCAGCAAATATTAGGCTGCCATTACGGTATCATCGGATCCAAACTGATGGGACACTGGCAGCTTCCTGAAAGTTTTCAATATTCAATCCGCCTGCAGCCCACACCGCAACAGGCGACCAAAGACAAGATCGAAATTTCAATACTTCATATCGCACACGCTTTTGCTCACAAACAATTTATAGAGCCTGATAAAGAATTAGAACAATTGATTGATCCTTATGTCTGGGATGTACTGCAGTTAAGCCCGGAAATTGTCGAGCAAACTATGGAGGCTGCCCTCACCGCGAGTGCTGAGATGGAATTAGCCATACTGAAATAAATAATTTTTAAGGGGATACTTGTTAAACTATCCAATTTGTTGTTTTTTGCAAGTATCTCTAAGGTTAAATAATTGATGAAGGCAGCGAAAGAATTTATTGCTGGTATGGAAGAACAAATTTCTATGCCTGATATCTATACAAAAATCCGACAACTGATCAGACGGGAGACATCAGACACCAGAAATTATGTCAAACTTATAGAAAAAGACTCTGTATTATCAACCCGATTGATGCGCATGGCTAATAGTCACTATTTCGGCTATCCGGATCGGGAACAGGATCTTTATCAGACTATCAACCTGATTGGAACCATACAATTACATGATTTCATATTAGCCTCTTTATCTTTGCGTTTCTTTGCTGCTGTACCGGAACAAATTTTTAACCTTGAAGCATTCTGGAAATATAGTGTTGAATGCGGTATCGCTGCCAGAACCATCGCACAACACAGTCAAATTTCTCCCGTTAATCCTTATTTTACCTTCGGGCTGCTGCATGAAATCGGTCATGCCGCGATGTTTATCAAACAGCCTGAACTGTCATTACAGACTATCAATAAAATTGAAAAACAGGGCTGTAGTGTGACCGAAACAGAGCAGGAATATTTTGGTTTTGACTATACACAGGTAGGCGTTGAATTGATGCGCTTTTGGAACTTACCGATGATGTATCAGCAGATAACGCAGCATCACCTGCATCCCGAACAGGCTGATAAAGCCTATCAACAAGCAGTAAAAATTATCCATCTTGCTCATAGTTTCTGCCAGGATCCGGTATTGGATAAACATCGCTCTCTATTTGAAAAAATAACACAAAACGACCCGCAGCTGAAAACGCTTCCAGCAGATATCGACCAGCTTATCATCAGTGAAATAAGTGAAAATACCGACTCCATACTACACATGCTCTGGCCTAACTGCATCATACAACAATTACCTTTAAGCGGGCAGGTATTAAAGTTATGAATAAAAAGTTTTCTCAACAATGGCTGGAAATCACCTGTTCCCTGCTGCCGGATGTTAAGTCTGCCATATACATAATGCCGGACAGAAAAAGCAATCAACTGCACCTGTCTGCAAAATGGCCTCCAGGCCTGAAAAATATCAGCGACTATACCGCAGTGGTGAAGTACGCATTAAAAAAACAACAACAAATTTGTTTTCCAGAAGCGATGAGCAGCGGTGAACACTCTTTTGACCTGTTTGCCGTGCCGATTATTATCCGCTCCAGGCTGCTGGGCATTCTGGTGGTCAAAATGGAACACCAGCCGGACGCTCGTCATAAAGCCATATTCGCTTCTTTGAAGCGCAGTATAAAATGGTTGAGACTGGCTAACCCCAGCCAAAGCCAAAGTGATGATTTTTATAGTAGTGTTGTGGCCTTACTCGCATCCTGTTTTGAACAGACCACTTATAGCCAGGGCCTGATCAGTATGGTCACTGAACTGACCCAGGTGTTTCAATGTGAACGAGTCGCTTTTGCTGAATATCAGGGTCATTACAGCCGGGTTATTGCACTTTCCAATAGTGCCGGCTTTGATGATCGCTCGAATCTGATCCGAAAAATTGCAGATGCTATGGATGAATCTATCGAACAGGATAATGCCATCATATTTCCCGATCCCGCTTCAAAACTGATTCTGCGTTCACATCAGGAACTGGCACGCAAATTCGGTACCGGCTCGATCTGTACCCTGCCGCTGGTTCACAACAATAAGATATTTGGCGCCATAAGCCTGTTACGCAGCGAAGAAAACCCCTTTGATGAAGAAGCTCTGAAACTGTGTCAGCAAACCTTTTCACTTATAACGCCCTATCTGGCCCTGGAGCAGGAACAGGAAAAAAACCTATTTTTCAAAATCGGCAGTGCCATTAAAAAACAGCTGCAGAACATTTTCGGTATCCGCCATCTGAAATTTAAACTTGGCGCCATCACAGCCGCTTTATTAATCGTTATGGGCAGCCTGATGGAAGATGATTTTCGCGTTTCTGCTGATGCCGTACTGGAAGGTAAAATTCAACGCGTTGTTGCAGCGCCGTTCTCCGGATATCTTCATTCTGCTTCGGTACGTGCTGGAGATATTGTTCATCAGGGTGATATCATGGCCAGCCTCAACGACTCTGAAATTAAATTGCAGCTGGCCAAGCTTGAAGGTGAATTACAAAAAGCACGCCGCGAATACCGCGAAGCACAATCAACACGAGAGCTGGTCAAAGTCCGCGTCATCAGTGCACAGATTAACCAGACCAAAGCAGAAATTGAACTGGCCCGGCAGCAGCTGGACAAAATTAATCTGTCCGCACCCTTTGATGGTGTCGTCATCGAAGGCGATTTAACACAGTCTTTGGGTTCACCGGTAGAACGCGGCGAAACCTTATTTAAAATTGCACCATTGGAAGGCTATCGCATCATCCTCAAAGTGGACGAAAGTCAGATTTCCTACATCAAACAGAATCAGTCAGGCACACTGGTCCTGCCCAGTTTATCAGAACAGGATTTTCCATTAATAGTAGAAAAGATCACCGTGGCGGCCAAAGCCGATGACGGCGCTAATATTTTCCGCGTCGAGGCATCATTAAACGACAGCACCTTAAACAACAGCACCGCTCAGCTGCGTCCCGGTATGCAGGGCGTAGGAAAAATAAACGTTGGCCGTGCCCGCCTGATCTGGATCTGGACCCATGAAATAACAGACTGGCTGCGACTATGGATCTGGTCCTGGTGGCCGTAACCTTCCCCCTTTTAAAAAGGGGGATTAGAGGGGGTTTAAGTTGTTGATTTGCAACCCCCTCAGTCCCCCTTTGAAAAAGGGGGAAGCTAAAAGCTGAATTAACAAATGGAAACTAAGCGTGATCAAGAATGGAGCCA
>DAOVUE010000275.1 GCA_030632745.1 Pseudomonadota bacterium
AAAGAAGAATGCATTCGGATTAAGACTTTCGCACTGAGATACTGTTGCTTTTGAACTTGATCTTGATCTTTCTTTTGCTCTTCACGCCCATTAGAGAGGGAATGACGTAGAAGCATTTTAGTGTATCAGGTCAGTACTCAGGGGGCTTTTTGAGCCATGGATGGCGAGGATGAGCGGGCCATGGATGGCCTTGAAGCGTCCCCCTGAGTACTGACCTGATACACTAAAGTGCGAACCAGATACGATCATTCCCGAACGGCCACCTCAATTGTGTCCATCAATAAACCACTAATGTTTAAATTATACAGACTATCTAATTCCCGAATGCAAGTCGGGCTGGTGACATTAATTTCAGTAATATAATCACCAATGACATCCATACCGACAAACAGAAGTCCCATTTCTTTTAATCTGGGAGCAACCTGTTCACATAGCCAGTAATCTCGTTCACTTAAAGGAATTCCGACACCGCTGCCTCCGGCTGCCAGGTTTCCCCGAGTTTCACCTTCAGGAGGGATTCGAGCCAGAGCATAATCAACAGGGATTCCATTGATCAGTAAAATACGTTTATCACCCTGAGTAATTTCCGGAATAAAGCGTTGTGCCATAATATAATGTTCACCATGATCGGTCATGGTTTCCAGAATAACATTGAAATTATGATCCTTTTCTCTGATGCGAAAAATGGAATGGCCACCCATACCACCCAGGGGCTTAACAATAATGTCCTTATTGTGTGCTAAAAATTCCTTAAATTGATGTTTATTTCGGCTCACCAGAGTAGGCACGGTGCAATTTGGAAATTGATGAGTAAATAATTTCTCATTGGCATCTCTTAAAGAACCGGGTTTGTTGACAACAAGAGTACCAGCCTGTTCTGCTAATTCAAGCATATAGGTGGCGTATATATACTCCATATCAAAAGGAGGATCTTTGCGCATCAGGATAACATCTAAATCCGCTAGAGGACGAATCGTTTTGGACTGATCAATAAACTGATACCAGTCACTACTCTTATCCTCAAGGCTTAGGCCTTGTGTATAGGCCATGGCATGGTTGTTTTCAATAAACAAATCAGCCATTTCCATATAATGAATTTCATAGCCGCGTCGCTGTGCTTCAAGCAGCATTGCAAAACTGCTGTCTTTTTTTGTGTTAATGGATGCTATGGGATCCATTACTATGCCGAGTTTAATAGTCATAGTCTGATTATACACCTTTATGCCCTTTGTATGGGGCTTTATGCCAGATCGCCCCATAAATATTGCAAAATACTTAAAGTGCTTAAGCCGGCTGTTTCAGTACGTAAAATTCTAGGACCCAGGGAGACTTTTTGATAATTATTTTCTAAGGCTAATTGAATTTCAGCATCATTTAATCCGCCTTCAGGGCCTATAAATACATTCACCGTTGCAGGTTTTAAATGCTTTAATTCAGATAAGCCGGAGTCTGCATCCGGTGCTAATAATAGCTGCAGATCAGCACAATAATCTGCAATTTTTTCTACCTGAATGGCATTGTTGACTGCCACTATTGAAGTTCTTCCCGATTGTTCGCAGGCGCTTAAGGCCACGCCCTGCCAGTGCTGTTGTTTTTTTGCCAGGTGTTTTGTCTTGGACAGTCTTGCATTAGAACGTTGTGTAAAAACAGGGGTAATCTGATGAACACCAAGTTCCACTGCTTTTTGAATACTAAAATCCATTCGTTCACTGCGAGAAATGCCCTGCAGTAAATGAATTTTTAAGGGTGATTCAATATCTTTATCAATAAAATGATTAACAATAATTTTAACACTGCGTTTTTTAACTTCATTCAGAGTCGCCGTGAATTCACCTCCCTGATCATTGAACAGGATAATCTCATTTCCCGACTTGAGCCTTAAGACATTGACAATATAATTAATCAGAACAGGAGGGAGGTTGATTGTTTGATTGGGGGATAGGGGAGTATCAATAAAAAAACGTGATCTGCGCATAGTGTTCCAGTCTTCACCTGTAGATGAATTCCAAGTTTAATGTAAATGGGTTGATACTTTATTATCTTCCTGTACCACAAAAGAGGCAACTTTTTGTATTATTTGATTCAGCCAGGTAGGCCAGTTGTCAAAGTCAATACCGTCAATAGAATTTTTAATGGATAAGGCTAATTCTGTATCACCTTCAATAAGCAGACGGCGCTGGAAAAATAAAGTATCCGGATCTTCACTGCGACTGGCTAATAAAATAAATTCTTTGGAGTTACCGCTAAAGACCACATCGGCCTGAGTGATTCGATTGGATAATTGCAATTGCTCGTTATGAAAAGTCAGGAAGAAGCTTAAACCCATATCTATGACAATAATATTGACCCATTTACCTTCTAAACAATCAAAATCACCCATTTCAATCTGTTCAGCCATTAATTTTTCAAGTATTTTTTCACCTAGTTTCTTTTGCAGTATAAAAGGAGGTTTTGGTAAAATTTTAATTATTTTGGGTAAATCAGAGCCTATCTTTTGACTAAGAGTCAGGGCAACTTTCTGAGTGACTGTATTAACAACAGCCGCAGGTGACGGTGGTGTTGGAAATGCTTTCTTCATAAGGAATTACTTTTTTTATTAAATAGTTTTCCATGATGCAGTAATTCAATAACTTATTCATTGACTATTATCAATTGTATTTGATTTGTAAATTGATAATATGGCAATTACTGATTCCGGAGTCGGAGTCAAATGGCAATACGACTAAACTTTAACCATATTAAAATGAATATGCCATTTGACTCCGACCCCTTTTGATATAACACTTAAATAAAGCCTAAATATGATTGAACTCGTTTGTCCAGCCGGCAATTTTCCGGCATTGAAAGAAGCGGTAAATAAGGGTGCCGATGCGGTCTATATTGGTTTTAAAGATGATACCAATGCGCGTCATTTTGCCGGTCTGAATTTTAATGAAAAAAATCTGCCTAAAGCGATTGAATATGCTCATCAACGGGGCACTAAAGTGTTTGTCGCTATTAATACCTATCCTCAGCCGCAAGGCTGGCAGCGTTGGAAGAAAGCAGTAGATACTGCTGCTGATTTAGCTGTTGATGCTTTGATTATGGCGGATATTGGTATTCTTGATTACGCAGCCAATCAACATCCGCAAATGTCGCGTCACTTATCCGTACAAGGCTCAGCAACCAGCTATGAATCACTAAAATATTATCAGCAGAATTTTGGTATCAAACGAGCTGTATTACCCAGGGTGTTATCCGTTGCTCAAGTCAGACAGCTGGCAGCTAAATCCCCTGTAGAGCTGGAAGTGTTTGGTTTCGGCAGTTTGTGTATTATGGCCGAAGGTCGCTGTCATTTATCATCTTATGTGACAGGTGAATCACCTAATACCTGTGGTGCCTGTTCTCCGGCAAAAGCAGTGCGTTGGGAACAAACACCACAGGGACTTGAATCACGTCTTAACAATGTGCTGATCGACCGTTATGATGATAATGAAAATACTGGCTATCCTACTTTATGTAAAGGACGTTTCAGTGTGGGGAAAAATACCTTTCATGTGCTGGAAGAGCCCACCAGTCTCAATACCATTGGAATTTTACCGGAACTGGATGATATTGGTATTAAAGCCATAAAAATTGAAGGTCGCCAGCGCAGTCCTGCTTACACAAAACAGGTGACTCAGGTCTGGCGTCAGGCAATTGATCATTATTATGCTGATCCGGAAAATTATAAGCCTCAG
>DAOVUE010000334.1 GCA_030632745.1 Pseudomonadota bacterium
GCTTCAAGAATTGACTGCTTACCGCGTTTTAAATCACCCAGTCTATACAATGCAATACCCAGGTGCATTAAAGGCAGTCCTGAACGGGCATCTTTTTTATGATAATCATATAATGTTCTCATAGTACCAAGAGGTGCCCGGGTAATTGATGACAAAACATAGGCGGCATAGGCTTTATAGGCCAGAGTTAAATGTTCCGGAAAATGACTATAGCGATAATTATAAGCAGGTCTGGTGGAACGTAAGTACTTTTGTAATCGCTGCAGAGCACTTTTTAACACGTCCCTGGGAACATCAGCCCCCTGTTCCTTACTCTGTAGTAAAAAATGGGCTGCATAAGCACTTAACCATAACTCTTCATAACTATTATTATCCCATAAACCAAAACCACCATTTGCAAGTTGTTTGGCCGCTATTTTTTGTATGCCACGAGCAATATATTTTTTTCGTTGTGAAAAATCTATCACTTCACCCTCTATTTTAAGATCCTGCAATCCCAGTTTATCCACATTCATTTTATCTGCCAATAACCAGGGAAAACTACTACTGACCGATTGTTCTAAACAACCATATGGATAGTTTAATAAATGTTCTAAATGTGAAGCGATGTTAATGGGCGGCTGATTAGAGATTAATAACTCACCCTGTAAAGTTTCCAGCATTAAATCATCTGTTTTTGTTTTAAGGGTAATTTTTTGATCCTTTTCAATCATTTGACGATCATTTCTTAAAACTGCAGGATAAGCAGGTCTTACAGCTAGTTGATATTGACGTGAAACATTTATTTTATCAATAGCTTGAAGCTGATTCCTAATGTTTAATTTAATATCAGAGAGACCAAAACCTGAATGGCTCTTAAGTTTAAAATGAAGTGTTTTTTTAATCTGAGCGGCTAAGATAATTTCTCTTGATGGTTCAATAATTTCAATATTTGTATACCGCAGATGCCCGGGATTTTCTGTGCCGGGATTATCTGTGCCGGGATTTTCCGTAGTCAGATTAATATTCAGTACTTGTTCCTGATCCGTTAAATTATGTATATCCAGAACAAACTGAGTCTCATCATTTGCAGACATAAAACGCGGCATGGATAATTGTGTTACCAGAGGTGCAGCAATAGTAATATCTTTCTCTGCACTGCCAAAGGATGAGTCACCAAATGCGATAGCCATAATTCTTAACTGACCATTAAAATCAGGGATCTGCAATTCAAGCTTTGCCTCCCCTGCCTCATTGAAAAAAACAGCCTGATGAAACAGCGACACAATTTTGACCCTGGCTTTGGGTAAATTTCCAGCGCCGGCCAGATCCATATCCCCACCAAAGCGCTGCCGGCCTACAATGCCGCTGCGACCATCTATAATATTGCCATACAGATCCAGACTGTCTACGGCATAACGGCGCTGAGCAAAAAACCAGGCAAAGGGATCAGGGGTAATAAAATCACTCACATTTAAAGCACCGACATCAACTGCAGCCACAGTCAGCATAATTTCTTTATCAGTAAGTTCAGTGATATTGTTCAGCTTAATATGAATAGGCAGAGTCGTATCAGGTTTACTTTTCTCAATGCTTTCAATACTAATATCCAGCTGCCGGTCAGAACGATCAAGGGGTAAATGAAGTAAACCTATGGCACGTTTAATCGTCTGCTCTTTTAAACTAGAAGTTAAAGCAGAAGTTAAGTCAGAAGTTTTATTAACTGATTTTTCCTGTTGCTCTGAGTGAGTGTTTAATTGTATATCGGGGGCATTGAATAACACCACGGAGATATAAATATCATGTCTGTTCCAGGCTTCTTTTTCCTGTTGAGAGGTATTTTTATCAGCAGCATCAGGGATTGGAATATTAATTTTTAATTCATTAGAATCCAGCAGTTCAATATTTTGCTGACTCAGTAAGTTATTATTATTTTCTATTAGAACAAGTCCCCTCCCCCTAAACGGTGATGTAATAGATAAGCGGGCAATATCACCGGGTTTATAGCCTGGCTTGTCTAATGTCAGATTAATTTTATCGGGTCTGGCAACTTTTGCATATTGATTATTAGAATACCATGAGCCGCCGGCATTAAATTCAACACTGCTAGTAAAATTGGTCTCCGGATTAGTAATTTCAAGTCGATATTCCCCCCATTCAACGGGTATATCTATCTGCTTTTTAGTCCCTTTATTAATTGAGACAGTCTGCTGATAAACTGCGTATTGCCTTTCGCTATAATCCATTTCCCATTCATCAGACTGATTATATTTCCAGACATAGTCGCGCCGTTTTTTAATTAATTTAACTTTTAGATTGTCTGCCTTATGTAAATTTCCAGATTGATCCGCATTGATCACATCAAAGCTTAATAAACTATCCTGTTGTGGCTCCTGTTCGTGAGGATATATTCCAATAAGAGTTTCAGCAGGCCAGACTTTATACTTTACCTGTCGTTTAACAGCCCGACCGCCAGTTTCAAATAAACTACTGCTGACACGAACAACAATAGGAGACTGAACTTTATTCCATGTTGATGGAATTTCTATTCTGGCCTTTCCCTCTTTATCCAATTGTAAGTCTTTTAAAACATACTCATTTTCAAGTTCCGGCTCCTGCGTTAAACCAAATAAATAACCCGGTAAAGATTCAATAGCTTCCTGCTCAATAAAAGTATTAATCCGGGTTTCCAGACGATTACCAGAGGCCGGTGCACCGTACAGGTATTGACCATCAACAGCAATAGCTAAAGGTTCTGTGGCGTCAGGGTATTGAGATTCAGCCTGCTGCTGCAGGCTCAGTTTTAAGCGTTCAGGTAAAAAATCCTCTACGGAGAAAAACCACTGTCTGGGTTGTTTATCACCGGGTAAGCTGATCTCAACAGACCACCTTCCCGTGCGTGCGTTGTCAGACAATTGATACTGATGATAATAGTAGCCCGGTTTTGCAGCATACCAGGTAAAGTATTCCATGACCTGACCATCGGCCCGTTTAATCTCAGCTTTTAAAGGGATATCCGGAATACGTCTGCCATCCTGATTTCTGAGTAATAAACTAATATCAACTGAACCTCCGGGTCTGTATAAATCTCTTGGTGAATAAAAAAAGGCTTCATTTTCATGTTGAATCTGCTGACCTATATTAAATTCAGATAAATCTA
>DAOVUE010000348.1 GCA_030632745.1 Pseudomonadota bacterium
AAAAGTAGTTGATTTACTCACCGATAAAGCCGTGGCTGTTACCCGTTTTCAAGGCGGGCATAATGCAGGACACACACTGGTAATTGAGGGCAAAACAACGGTATTACACCTTATTCCTTCCGGTATCCTCAGAGACAATGTCAAGTGTCTGATTGGTAATGGTGTTGTTCTTGCTATGGATGCACTGGCCAAAGAAGTTAAACAACTGGAAACTCAGGGCATTAATGCTAAACAAAGAATGCTGATCAGTGAAGGTTGCCCGTTAATTATGCCTTATCATGTGGCATTAGATCAGGCCAGAGAAATTGCCCGCGGTAAAAAGGCTATAGGAACAACAGGTCGAGGCATAGGACCTGCGTATGAAGATAAAGTCTCCCGCCGTGGTTTACGGGTGGGTGATTTACTTAATACAGAGCTTTTTGCCAGTAAATTAAAAGAAGTTATGGAATATCATAATTTTGCGTTAGAACATTATTATAAAGCAGATACCGTTGATTATCAGACTACACTGGATGAAGCTTTAGCTTATGCAGAACAAATTCGTCCCATGATCACTGATGTCACAGAAGTGCTGCATCAATATCGTGAAAATGGCGACAGCATCCTGTTTGAAGGTGCACAAGGGGCTTTATTAGATATTGATCACGGTACCTATCCCTATGTGACCTCATCCAATACAACCGCTGGTGGTGCGGCAACAGGTTCTGGTGTGGGACCAAAATTCTTTGACTATATTCTGGGTATTACCAAAGCTTATACCACTCGTGTGGGCTCTGGTCCTTTCCCAACTGAACTGTTTGATGATATTGGTCAGTATCTGGGTGAGAAGGGACATGAGTTTGGTGCAACAACCGGCCGTGAACGCCGTTGCGGCTGGCTTGATATAGTGTCATTAAATCGCTCCAACCAGATCAATAGTGTTACGGGTATGTGTATTACCAAGTTAGATGTATTAGACGGCCTGGAAACACTGAAAATCTGTACCGCATATTCTTTTGGTGACGAGAAAGATGGCAAGCTATTAACTATACCGCCTATTGGTGCTGATTTATACGAAAAATGCATACCAGTCTATGAAGAAATGCCCGGCTGGTCAGAGTCAACAGTAGGTGCAAAGTCCTATGATGACCTGCCGGCTAATGCTAAAGCCTATCTTAAGCGTATCGAAGAATTAACGAATACACCGGTTGATATTATTTCAACAGGTCCCGATCGTGATGAAACAATTATTTTAAAACATCCATTTGAATAGAATGGTTAATATCAGATCATAGATATTCGATATCTATGATCTGATATTAAAAATTAAGGACTACTATCAATTGAAAAAGCAGTTGAAAAATACCAGGCAAAAGAATACTAACTCAGATCCCTTTGCAAAACGCGAAGCAAAAAACTACCAAAATCCCATTCCCAGTCGAGAATTTATTCTCGATCTACTGGCTGAGCAGCCGGAACCCATTAATCGTTTTCAAATCGAAAAATTATTAAAACTGACAGACCCTGAACAACAGGAAGGTTTGAGACGCCGCTTACGTGCCATGGAACGTGATGGTCAGCTGCTGTTTAATAAGCAGCGTAATTATGAACTTATTTCTGAACTGACCCTGCTGGAGGGTATTATTTCTGCCCACCCGGATGGTTTTGGTTTTGTTCTGGCTGAAGATGGTGAAGGAGATTTGTTTTTAGGCCCGCGTGATATGCGTATGGTGTTTCACGGGGATCGAGTGCAGGTGAGACTGGCCGGGACTGATAGACGGGGACGTCGTGAAGGTGCCATGGTTAAAGTGATCGAACACAATACGCAAACCGTTGTAGGCCAGTTGCAGGAACGTGACGGTTTATTAATGGTAGTACCCGATCACAAACGTATTAATCAGGATATCGTGGTTGCAGAAGAACATACCTATGGTGCTGAAGTCGGGCAAATGGTAATGATCGAAATTCTGCATTACCCGACCCGCTTTCAACGTGCCAAAGGACGTGTGATCCAGAATCTGGGTGGTCATATGGAGCCTGGACAGGAAATTGATATGGCTATTCGCAGCTATGATATTCCTCATGACTGGCCGATTATGCTGGAAGCTGAAATTGCTGAGTTGGAGCATTCTGTCCCGGAAAGCAGTAAAAAAGGACGGGAAGATTTTCGTCAACATCACCTGCTGACCATTGACGGCTCCGATGCCAAAGATTTTGATGATGCAGTCTATTGTGAGAAAAAAGGCTCTGGCTGGCGTCTGTGGGTTGCTATTGCTGATGTCTCAGCTTATGTTGAACGTGGTACGGCATTAGATGCAGAAGCTAAACGCCGAGGTACTTCTGTGTATTTTCCCGGACGAGTGGTTCCTATGCTGCCTGAAGTGCTTTCCAATGGCTTGTGTTCGCTGAATCCGGAAGTGGATCGCTTGTGTATGGTCTGTGAGATGGATATTTCTGCTCAGGGTGAAGTGACTAAATACCGTTTTAGTGAAGGATTGATGCGTTCTCATGCTCGTCTGACCTATGACCAGGTTGCTGCGATGGTGCTGGACGGGGACTCTGAACTCTGTACTCAATATGCTGAATTTTTACCTGATTTACACGAACTTTATCAACTCTATAAGACTCTGGCCACAAAACGCTCACAACGTGGCGCCATTGATTTTGAGACAGAAGAAACCCGTATTGTCTTTGGTGAAGACAAAAAGATTGAAAAACTTGAGTATATTATACGTAATGATGCTCATCGTGTTATTGAAGAGTGCATGCTGGCGGCCAATGTGAGTGCCGCTGATTTTCTATTAAAAAATAAAATAGCTGCTTTGTATCGTAATCATAAAGGGCCTACTGAAGAGAAGCTCAAGGCATTGAAAGAATTCATTTCACCCCTGGGCCTTAGCCTGGCAGGTGGTGAGGAGCCTCAGGCAAAAGACTATGCAGCATTATTAACAGAAATACAACAGCGTGCGGATTTTGAAATATTACAAACCGTGATGCTGCGCAGTTTGTCACAGGCTGTTTA
>DAOVUE010000362.1 GCA_030632745.1 Pseudomonadota bacterium
CACCACCAATATCCAGGGTTCTCAGCACAACGGGCTTAGGAGCAAAGGCATTCATTACTTCACGATAAACCTTACATTGTTCTTCTTCACCTGGAAAACGCTGCCGAATCATATAGGGATATTCTGTTCTATATAAACCAATTCCTTCAGCACCACTTTTTTTACTGGGTGTAATGTCTGCAACCAGGCCCGTATTAGCATATAAAGGAATGTTAATTCCATCCAGGGTGGTTGCCGGTTCCTTGCTTAAACCTTTTAGTTCTTCAGAAAGTTCACGCTCCTGGTGAATTAATCTTGAATACTCTTTAACAATAGTTTCAGGAGGAGAGATATAAACCTTTCCACTATAGCCATCTGCAACCAGCTGACTACCACCCAATTGTAAGGTTGGAAGTTCACTGACACCTACCACAGTAGGTATACCCATGGCACGTGCCAGAATAGCGACATGAGAGGTTCTTGAACCTTTTTTAAGGACAATACCTGCAATCGTCTCACTATCCAGCTCAGCCAGTAAGGTCGCTGAAATATCCTCAGCTACTATAATTTTATCTTTGGAAACTTTATCCAGCGGATGTTCTTTATCAACCTGCATTTGATCATAAATGCATTGACCTAAATCCTTAATGTCTTTTACCCGCTCACGTAAATAAGGATTATCTATTTCATTAAATAAATTAATATGCTCTGCAATGGTTTCCCGCAATGCTCCTGGAGCCCAATTTCCTGAGTTAATCTTTTTGACTGTACTTTCGATAAATGTATTTGAATCCAGCATAAGCAGATAAGCATCAAACACAGCCACATCTTCTTTCGGCAGACCATCGGATAAGAGTTGTTGTGATAATGATCTTATATCATAACGCACAGCTTCCAGGGCCAGATAAAAAATATGAATTTCATCTTCAATGTCTTCTGCAGGTTTATCAGGTATTTCATCCAGAGCTAGTGATGATGTTATTGAAACAGCCTGGCCGATGGCTATACCAGGAGCACCGGGTTGCCCGAGTAACGGCCGATGATCACGGCTACAAGTAAGAGACTGATTTTTTTTTGTATGAGTAGCAGATTTTTTAACTTTATAAAGGTCTGAAATTTGCCTGCTGGCCTGAGCATTTGTGATTGCACCGGCTAACTGTGCCGTTATAGTGACTAGAAAATTAACTACATCCTGAGAAAAACGCTGGTATAATGTAGACTGAGCGACCAGCACGCCTAAAACTTTGCTATGATGAGTAATAGGTATTCCTGCAAAGCCGTGAAATTTTTCTTCATTCAAAGCAGCAAATAATTTGAAACGCGGATGTTGTTGTGCATCATCAAGACTCAGCGGATCAGTTCTTTGTGCAACCAGACCAACCAGTCCTGCGCCATGAGTCATTGAAACTTGCCCCACCAGTTCCGGATTAAGACCTTCTGTTGCCATGAGTATAAATTTGCTTTCATCTTCATCAAGCAAATACACTGAGCAGACATCCGCCTTTATCGCTTTTTTGACTCTCAGGACAATAATTTCCAGTACCCGATTAAGGTCTCTGGTTGAATTTACTTCCTGAACAATACGCCGCAGTGTCTGCAGCATAATAGTACCCCCCGACAGCTAATTATTTCTGATCTAATACCGGAGCAAAAAACTCAAGAGCTTCCCTATAAACTTCCCGTTTAAAGGAAATAACTTCATTTACAGGTCTCCAATAATCAACCCATTTCCACAAATCAAATTCAGGGCGTTGAGTTTGATCCAGTGAAATAGCCTTTTCATCCGATAATAAACGCAGCATAAACCACTTCTGCTTTTGGCCGATACACACAGGACGTTTATAGCGGCGCACCATATGCTCTGGTAAATCATAGTGGAGCCAGCCTTCTGTTTGTGCAATAATTTCCACATCCCGAGCTGTTAAGCCCGTTTCTTCTCTTAATTCTCTATAAACTGCCTGCTCAGGAGATTCTGCATAGGCAATCCCACCCTGAGGGAACTGCCAGGCGTCCTGACCAATACGACGGGCCCAGAATAGTTCATTATCATTATTAAAAATAATAATACCAACATTGGCCCTATAGCCATTTGCATCAATCATGCTCACACACCATGAAATTCAGTACAATAATGTCCATAATGATTAAATCCTAGAAAACAGCTTTGAGTCAATTAATTACTTAGAAGTATATCACTGTTCTTTTCATAAAAGGGCAATAAAAGGCGATTAAAAGTGATAAAATAGCATCTGACTCTTATCTAACATAAATTTTTTCACTATCTTACTTTGCCATTCTTTTTATATAAAGAGAATGTTAGCAAAATGACAGCGGAAAGTTTTATTTGGCTAAGAGCTCAGGACAACTTCCCCTAAGACAAGGACTATTAATGAATTTAGCAATTTTTGATTTGGATAATACATTATTAGGAGGTGATAGTGATTATCTCTGGGGTCAATTCCTTGCCGAAAAAAAGCTCGTTGATGCTGTTTTTTATGAACAGGAAAATCAGCGTTTTTATGAACAATATAAGACTGGAAATCTTGATATCTATGAATTCCTTGAGTTTAGTTTAGCACCATTAAGCCAGCATTCTATGCAGCAGCTGGCAGAAATACATGAGGAATTTATGCACAACAAAATTGCATCAGTCTGGCTGCCAAAGGCCGAAGCATTATTGGAGCAGCATAGAAAAAAAAATGACTTTCTATTAATCATTACTGCAACCAATCATTTCATCACGGCTCCCATTGCAGAAAAGCTGGGAGTGGATGATATTATTGCCACTATGCCGGAGCAGATAAACAATCAATATACAGGGAAAGTGGCTGGTACACCCTGTTTTCAGGAAGGCAAAGTAGAACG
>DAOVUE010000159.1 GCA_030632745.1 Pseudomonadota bacterium
TCTGCTTTTTTAAACTTTTCTGCAGATTCAGATATTTCTCTTTATCTTTAAGCTGAAAAATCTGTCCGGGAATGGAAAGCACAGCAGGCTTTCTATTCCCGTACAAACTCTAAGCTTAATTACATATACAGGGATTGAGTTGTTTCAGAATCACTGGATTCTTCAAAGTAACTGGCAGCACCCACAAATTCAATGCCATCAATAAATTCATTGGTATTGAAGCCGAACAGTTCTACTGTCATCTGACAGGCCAGGAATTTAACTTCGGCTTCCTGACAGAGGTCTCGCAACTCTGCCAGAGGTGCAACACCATTATTGGCAATGGTTTTTTTCATCATTGTAGTGGCAAATGTTTCAATGCCGGGGATTTGCCATACGATATTAGGCACTATGGGAGCCCAGTCAATTTCTCTAAACCAGTCCGGACCCATAGGCATTTTCATAGGCATATCAGGGTTACCAATAGGGGTCACTTTTAACACGCTGGTATCTTTTAATAACAGTCTTAAACCGTAAAAAGTAAAAAAGATTGATACATCTTTACCCAGTGCAGCCGCTGTGCTGGCAAGAATAAATGGAGGATAACCCCAGTCTAAGGTGCCTTTTGTTGCGATAATGGTTAGTTTAGTACAAGAATTTACTGCCATCTTTTATCTCCAATGATACTGTTAATTAACTCTTTATAACTTTTCTAATAATAAGAAAAGTATTTGTATATAACTTTATTATAATAAATCACTTTAGTTTATCACTGTTCATAGTGAGTCGCACGGAAAGAAGAAATTTGCGATGGTCTAAATGTGATATGACGTGATTTTTATCAAATCCATCACAATTTTTATAATGATATATTGTTGTACACGAATTCCTGTCTGACAGGAATAAAAACTATGATCCTAAATAACTCAGTTGGATCGTAGCGTTCAAAGTAGATTTAACTGAGTTATTTAGGATTATAAGGCCGTTAATAATGAGTGCAGTTAGACATAATATTTATACTGAAACGCCGTTCAAACTTGAAAATGTTTCTTTGTACAATCAATGGCGTGATGCAAAATTAGCTGATTATCCAGAGACATTATCTGATTTTGTTGTTGAAATTGATGATCCCAGAAAGTTGTCAAAAGCTGAACATCAAAAAATCCTCACCATCTGTCAGAAAACTAATATGGTGGTTTATGCATCAAAAACAGGGGATGATCCTGATCCTGAAATACCCTTGTCCATGGGGCGGGCATTTGAGTTATTTGAATTAGATCATAACTGGTTAGCAGATGAAAGTGGTCTGACTTCACTCACTGTTTCCGATGAGGGCGCCAGGAAGCATTTTATTCCCTATAGTAATAAAGCCATTAACTGGCATACCGATGGTTATTATAATACTCAGGACAAGCAGATTCATGCACTTAATCTGCATTGTGTGATGCCGGCTCCTGTAGGAGGAGAAAATCAATTAATGGATCATGAAGTGGCTTATAGTTTACTTCGCGATGAAAATCCTGACTATATCAGAGCACTAATGGCTGATGATGTGATGACAATTCCTCCGCGTATGGGAAAAGACGGCTCTATTGCCAGAAAAGAAGAAACTGGCCCGGTCTTTTCCATTGTAGCAGAAACAGGTGATCTGCATATGCGCTACACGATACGCACGACCAATGTGGTGTGGAAAGATGATGCATTAACCCGGGAGGCTCTGCAGCGACTTGAAGCTTTACTTGACAGCTCTTCCCCCTATGTTTTTAAAGGCAAACTTGAATCGGGTATGGGACTCATCAGCAATAATATACTGCATGATCGCAGTGCTTTTGAAGAAAATGAGGCACAAAAGCGTCACCTTTACCGGTCTCGATTTTATGGCCGTCTTGCGGGTACCTCTGTTAGTAAAAAAAAGTACCTCGATAGATAACAATTTAATTTTAATCATGTCATCAACAGGTAATAGAATGAAGCAGTATTTAGATTTACTAAAAAATGTGCTGGAAAATGGTACGGTAAAATCCGATAGAACGGGTACTGGCACCAGGTCCATGTTTGGCTGCCAGTTCAGACATGATTTATCTAAAGGCTTTCCGCTTTTAACCACCAAAAAAGTATATTTTAAGTCCGTTGTGAATGAGCTGCTGTGGTTCTTGTCCGGCAGCACTAATATCAATGATCTGGATGCCAGAATCTGGAATGAATGGGCAACGGAAGAGGGCGAACTGGGGCCGATTTATGGTAAACAGTGGACTGCATGGCCGACCAGGGAAGGGAAAAGCATTAATCAGATAGACTATGTTGTTGATTTGCTTAAGCATAATCCCAGTTCCCGGCGAATTTTGTTTCACGGCTGGAATTGTGAATACCTGCCTGATGAATCCATCTCACCACAGGAAAATGCTAAAAATGGAAAAATGGCACTGCCGCCCTGTCACCTCTTATATCAGTTTAATGTTGCCGACAATAAACTCAGTTTAATGTGTACTATTCGTTCCAATGATCTTTTGCTGGGAAATCCATTTAATACTGCTCAGGCCGCTTTATGGGTACACATCTTATGTCAGCAGACGGGACTTGAACTGGGTGATCTGATTATGTCAATTGGTGATGCTCATATTTACAGCAATCATATAGAACAGGTAAAAACTCAGCTTTCAAGGGAGCCCCGCACTCTACCCACCTTAAAACTCAGGCGTAAACCGGATAGTATTTATGGCTACCAGTTAGAAGACTTTGAGCTGCAAGGTTACGATCCTCACCCTCCCATCAAAGCCTCCGTTGCTGTTTAGTCTCTTAATGAAAATATTTAATACATTTTTATAAAGAAATTTATTAAATATTGAATATAAGAGACTTATCCTGCTCCTGTTTATCAGGGTTAGGTATTTTTTTTAATTCTTTTTCGGCACATCAGGCATATTTTTATTGAGACGTGTCTGAGGCAAACCCAGCTGGTGCTCATAAATTGCCGTATAGGCTAAAATACTACTGACGTATTCACGGGTTTCTGTAAAGGGGATGGTTTCTACCCAGCGATCAGCCTGCATGTCAGTCTTTTCAGGTAACCATTTGTTGACTCTATGGCCTCCGGCATTATACGCCGCACTGGCCAGAGCAGGCTGCTTATAGAACTTTTTCAGCATCATGTTTAAATACTTGGTGCCAAACTTAACATTGGTGTCGGGATTTAATAATTGATTTTTATTTTTATATTTAACCTTTAATTTACCGGCAATGACTTTTCCTGTAGCAGGCATGATCTGCATCAGACCCAGAGCTCCGACTTTAGAACGCGCATCAATGGCAAAGGCGCTTTCGCGACGAATAACCGCCATCGTATAGGCGGGTTGTAAATTTTGTTTTTTAGAATATTTGGTGATTTGGTCTTCCTGCAGTACTGGAAAACGCAAATCAATATCATTCCGATTATCAGTATAAGCCGTGGTGATAATGGCTCGATTATACCAGCCCCATTGCTGAGCAACCTTTGCTGCAACCGCTCTGTCCTTTTTGTCCATTTGCTGACGTGTGGTAAAATACCATTCTCTGCGAGCATCAGTGGTTCTGTCTAATAAATAAAATTCTCTGGCACGTAAAATACCCGGATTATGGGCTATTTTCTCTAACACATCACTATCGGGAGTCAGGGGAATATCATTAAATTCATAAGGCATATCCATTTTATCGGCCGCTAAAAAACTATAATAACTTCTATTATTGGCTAATTGAGAAAAGTTTTTTTGTGCCTCTGTGTCAAGACCATTTTGTTCCTGTACAGCGGCAGCCCAATATTGCCAGCGAAAATCTTTCTGTTCTTCTGTTGATAAACGTTTAAGCGCAGTATTGATGGCTTCCCAGTTACCTTCCCGAATAGCACTGCGGGCCCGCCACTGCCGCACTGTTTCATCGCTTTGATCATCAGCGATTTTGTCTAACCAGTTCCAGGCACCGGGCTTATGATGATAAGCGAGTTTCATACCGATTGAACGGTACATTTGAGCCTGCTGCTCTGGGGTAAAGGTATTTTCTTTTTCCAGAGTAGTGATTAATTTTGCTGCGGATTTTGGCTGTTTGCTTACTGTACGTTCAACCGCATGAACCAGAATAGTGGTTTTAACAGGATGCTGCTGTTTAAGCAGTTTGCTGTTGAGAACTAAAGCCGGTTTTCTGTAGATTCGAATCCACTCTTTAACCCATTGTTGATCGGTGTTACTGAGTGAGCGTGCCAGATAGGTGGCCAGACTGGTCTGGCCTTTTTTCATCGCCAGTTTAATGCGCCCCCATAATAATTCGGGAGTCATTTTTCCTGCTTTTGTAAAGGCTTTAAAAACGGGATCACAACTCTTGGGCTGTGACTTTCCTTTGAGCCAGAGTTCAGGGACTAGTGCAAATGCTGTTTGTGTGGATTTTTTCTTATCATTGCCATCAGAATTGCCGGTTTGCAGCAGAGCATTCACATAATGACATTGGCGTGCGGTATCTTTTTGCGGCGTATAGGCATTGAGATACTGCTGCCATTGTTTATGTTTGGCTTTGTGGTTGAGCCAGGCAATGCGTAACCAGTTTTCATAAGGAGTATCATCGTACTCCTGTAAAAAACTCAGCACTTGTTTTTCAGTCAGACGGGCTAGCTTTTTTCGGTATTCTTTGTATTTTAAGTAACTTTGCAGTGGATATTGATCCAGCTCAGCATAGTATTTTGCATACGTTTTATAGTGTTTTTTGTTTAAGGCAATTTCCGCTTTAAGAAACAGACTGCGCTGTTTTTTATAGGAATCGCTTAAATCAATGCGAACTGTATTATAGCTGGCTGAAACTATTACAGGGCTCAGCAGCGTAAAACACAGCAGGCTGAACAAAAAAACTGAAAAGGAATATGAGAGCCGGTTAGTTTTGTAATTTATTAATTTATATTTAAGCATTGAATTTTGTATTTTATTAATTTAGGTTTAACCTAAATAACTCAGTTGGATCGTAGCGTGAATGACTAAGGCGCTGTAGGTTAATGGTTTTACTGGATATTTTGGATTTATTCGTAGTCACTCTACGGGTAAATTCAAAATATTCAGAAAATCATTAAGATGTAGTGGCTTAGGCATTCAAAGTAGATTTAACTGAGTTATTTAGGTTTAA
>DAOVUE010000254.1 GCA_030632745.1 Pseudomonadota bacterium
AACTTCATTACAGACACATAGATTTCGGTCTAAATTCTTCTTAAGAATAGGTGGAAGTTTATCAAGAGGATTTTTGTCAGGATTAATTTTCATAGTGTTTTTAGATATTATCATATCCAGTTTAATCGATAATCCAATTCGTAGCTGCTGCAGAAGCTAATTTTTCACCATGACTATTTTCAACCACTGCTTCAAAAAATAGCTGTCTTTTTTTCTGTTCTATAAATTTAGCGATCACATAAATATGCTCTGTTTCAGGAGAAATAATCTTGCCATACTTTATCTGCAGGTAACGGGTAAAATTTGGCTTTGATACTAACATACTGAGAGGGCCTATGGTATTATCAATAATAGTTGCAATAATTCCACCCTGCATATTTCCATAGGGATTCAGATATTCTTTCAACACCGGGAATTTATTCTTAAAAATCCCCTGCTCAATATCAAAATCTACAATTTCACCTTTCATTATATCAAAAACAGGCGGAGGGAAAGTTATTTCATTCTCCAGTCCCTGAAGCTTTTCTTCTACAATTGATATCAAATTTTTAGGAATTCTATCTTTGTATATCATTTCAATATTCCATTAATTAAAACTTCTAAGGGGCTCTTGAGGTTCTTGTCATTGTTTATAGGCAGCTGCGTATATATCGTTATCAGCCTGGATAACTATTACTATTTATCGCCTGATTGCTGCCATATTTCAGTATTCGGATAAAAAGCCTGCCATGCAAACCAGAAGACTAATACCGATGGCAGTTGTTCGCCCCGGTGATCAATAATTTGGGGATAATGCTGTTCAGCATCATATTTAATAGTAAATTGCTTACTGCCCAGCTTATCTTCAATGACATTATCAGCGGATAGTTTATTAACTGGATAGGCCTTGGCCAGCCCATCAATAATGACACCGATAACCCATGCCTTTTTTGCTAGTTCTTTACGTGTGACAGGTACTGGAAACATCATCTGATCTGAAGCAAAATAGGATGCATAAGCCTTACTTTTATAATTTCTATTAAAACCAGTCTCAGTCGATAAAACTTCTCCCTTCGGGTATTTTTCACGCCAGGCTTTCCAGCTTAAATGTTCACTCGTAAGCCAGGTTAGTTTACTGCCAACTTTTAAACCACTTATAGATTTCATTGCTAATTGAGACCAGAGTGATTGCGTTTCTCTATCATACATCAGTACATCACTTTGATATAATAAGCCTGAAACACCAAAAGTGTACAATTTTCCATCAATATGACGGTCAAAAACCATGGCTGTTCCACATAACGGACAATAGGTCACTGCAAAAGCCTCACCATCAATCAAGTCATTAACAACTTCATGCCAGACTAAAATTCGTGTTGGATAAGCTCGTGCTTTTTTACCACGAACAACGCCAATAACAATGTCATCATCTTGTAGAAAATCAACCTTATGGATGCTGATAAATTTAGGCTTATCAATTGCTGGAATACCATCTCGCGGCGGCCCGCCGGAAAAAATATCTTCAATATTAATCGATGCATTAGAGAGATCAAAACCATTTTTTATCTGAGCATATACATCTGGAACAATACCACTGAGGATAATAACCAGGATAAAACTTTGCATAATTTTTATTCTGTTAATGAAAACAGCGTGTAATAGTGTTTCAATGTAGTTTAGCATGTTAGAAGCTATCTCCTGTATATGAGAGCGATAGAAAACGTCCTGCACTCTGCCACTGGTAATTCATAAAAAAGCAGCCTTCTTTATTAAATTAATGGATAAACGCTATATTTTTTCTGTACAGTTCTAACTATAGTATATAAAAACATTAAGCGACATTAATTGCCGGCATGCACATGATCCTATTTTTCAGGGCATAGCGATCTCATTGCTGTTCAATCCTTTTCCAGGATTTGACTACCCATATAACGATATTTACTATTGTATACATCCCGGTTTAAACTGATACCGTAGGGGAGGATACTTTAGCAGGAGATTGACATGAAACTACAAGCCTTATCCATACTTATCAGCTTGGCACTGCTGAGCGCCAGTCCTGTCATGTCTGATGACATGCCGGAAAATCCGTTATCTGGTCTCTTCCCGGTACAGCAGCCCTTGCCAGATGATCCCGGCTTTGATCTCAATCTTTTTTTTGCAAAAACTGCAGAAACTTTTGCTGATACTGATATCTCCGATCCAGACTTTCTCTCATTTTTTGAAGATAAACATATTCAGCAAATACCCCCTGAGGCATTTCCCGGTTTCACTGCGGAACAATTTAAACAACTGCCTCCAAACGTGTTTGACAGTTTCACGCCCGCCCAATTCGTGAATTTACTCCCCGAGGTGCTGGCAGTCATGGATAGTGAGCGCTTTAAATTACTAGCGCCTGATGTCGTCGGCAGCATGAGCATCGAGCAGATAGGATTTCTACCACGTGAAGCAATAGACGGCATGACTAAAGTTCAATTCACTGAGGCACGCAATGGAGACTTCCTGCACAGTCTGCTGTCAGGAAATATAGGCGGATTATCTCCTGAAGTGATTGAGCTCTTTGATACTACAGATTTTGCCCAGCTGAACAAAGAAGAATGCCTGCAAATGCCCCCGATTGATCTGACAAAACTGTTTACAAACCTGGATCAAAACAATTTTGAACCCGATGATATCATTGATTGCCTGCCTCCTGGCTGGACTGTGGATGACGACGGCGCACTGGGTCCCCCTGCAAACAGTCGTATATTCCTTGATGTCATATCCAAACCTGATAATCTTCCGGATAATCTAAAAATTCCTGATATTTTTAATTTGAACAGCGGTCTTGCCGTTGGCGGACGCAGTGGTAATGGCAAGGCATTGGATGGCATCAATAATGTTATAAAAAAACTGGGACTTGATGATCAGTTTGTTTTTAAGCAAGCAGTCGATGTCGGCGGTATTTTAAGTCTTATAGGTAAGATTCAGGGTACTGAGTGGGCCTTTATACCCGATCCTGGAAACTCAGAATTTTTAGCCCCAGATGATCCGGATGTTGCTGCAGGCCTCTCTATAGATCCTGAAAATGGTGCTTTTCGTTTTATTACTGAAGCCGGATTACGCCTTCCATTACTCCCCATGGCCAAAGACCTGGTGAAAATGATGGAAGCGCTGACAACTCAAGGCGTTCAGGGTGTGGTTACAGTTCGTGACGATGGAGTAGTCATTGTACCTGATTTACCAGAACAGCTGCATCCGCTTGCTTTTATGTTTGATATGATGGTCACATCCGATCCCGGATTTGGTCCCGGTTTACATAAAAATCCACTGGGTGACGGTCAGCATTGGCTGGTAGATACTATCGGCAATGCTCAAAGAATACACCCGACTTTACCCGAACCTGAAGATATGGAAAATTGGGGACACTTATTTGATATTAAGATAAAACATCAGACTGATGGTAGTTTCAAAGCATTGCTTGCAGGTCTGGAATATATTCTAAAACCTACGTTTGAGGTGGAAACCCGCCCTCTGACTGAAGACGAACAGATAACTCCGGGATTTGGCACGGATTCCAATGGTAAAATGGCCTTTATCACTCAGAAAGACGGCTTGTTGATTATTATCCGCATTATAGTGATGGATCCGGACGGAAACATAATGGATCTGTAACCAAAGGAGTCGTTCGGGAATGGTGCTGATAATACGTCATTCCCGAACGACTCATTAGGTTGCAAAGAAGACCAAAGTACGCAAAATGTGAATAGCTAAAAATACATATGACTTGTGGTAAGGGACTTGGCATTTATTAAAGTACCAACCTTGCTGGTTTATTTTACGCCCTCCAAAGTTGCTGCTTTGGCCACATAGCTCACTACTACGTGCCCTTGGGGTATGCAACCAAAACAGCAACTTCAGAGGACAAAAAAT
>DAOVUE010000065.1 GCA_030632745.1 Pseudomonadota bacterium
CAAATTCACCCAGACGTAAGTCACGAATGATTTCAACTCGTTCTACTGTATCGATATCAGAGTGAAGATAACGTACTTTTACATCATGTTCCAGATAGTAATCAGTTAGATCTTCGGCCATACGTTTAGTTAATGTTGTGACCAGGATTCGTTCTTTAAGCTTCACTCTTTTACGAATTTCTGAGAGTAAATCATCCACCTGTGTTGTGGCGGTTCTGACTTCCACTTCCGGATCAATCAGCCCTGTCGGTCTTACCACCTGCTCCGCAATAATTTCTGCATTTTCAGCCTCATATTTTGAAGGCGTCGCTGACATAAAAATGGATTGTGGTGCAAGGCGTTCATATTCTTCAAATTTTAACGGTCTATTATCCAGAGCAGAGGGCAGGCGAAAACCATATTCCACCAGATTTTCTTTGCGTGAACGATCGCCTTTATACATAGCACCCACCTGAGGGATGGTCACGTGGCTTTCATCAATGAAAATCACTGCATCATCCGGCAAATAATCCAGAAAAGTCGGTGGTGCTTCACCCGGGTTTCTACCCGAAAGATAGCGTGAATAATTTTCAATCCCGGAGCAATAGCCCAGTTCCATAATCATTTCTATATCCAGCTGAGTACGTTGTTCTAAGCGTTGCGCTTCTACTAATTTATTTAAAGCATACAATTGTTCTAAACGATCTTTTAATTCCACTTTAATTTTTTCAACTGCATCCAGTAATTTCTCTCGCGGTGTCACATAATGAGTTTTAGGATAAATTGTTATTCTGGGAACACGGCGTAAAACTTCTCCCGTTAATGGATCAAAAAAGCTTAAAGACTCGACTTCTTCATCAAATAATTCAATGCGTATGGCTTCACTATCAGAATCAGCAGGATAAATATCAATCACATCACCGCGCACCCGATAAGTGGCCCGGTGCAGTTCAACGTCATTACGTTTATATTGCAGTTCAGCCAGGCGTCTTAAAATGGTTCTCTGATCAACCACATCGCCTTTAACAACATGCAGCAGCATCTTCATATAGGATTCAGGATCACCCAGGCCGTAAATACAGGAAACTGATGCAATAATAATGGTATCTTTTCGTTCTAATAATGCCTTGGTTGCTGACAGGCGCATTTGCTCTATATGTTCATTGATTGAAGCATCTTTTTCAATAAAAGTATCTGATGCCGGCACATAGGCTTCTGGCTGATAGTAATCATAATATGAGACAAAATATTCAACCGAATTATGCGGGAAAAATTCTTTCATCTCACCGTATAATTGTGCTGCCAGAGTTTTATTAGGAGCTAAGATCAAAGCAGGACGCTGCAGATTTTGTATGACATTGGCCATGGTAAAGGTTTTACCTGATCCGGTCACACCCAGCAAAGTCATTGCTGCCTCACCATTTTCTATTCCTTCTGTGAGGATCTTTATTGCAGCGGGTTGATCACCTCCGGGTTTATAGGATGAAATCAATTGAAATGGTTTTAGCATGGCTTGTTTTTTCTCTTTTTTTACGGTTTCGATAAGACTATAAGACTAATAGTATGCCCTGCTAACATACTTATGATAGAATCTGCAAGCAGATGAGTGGAACTATTTTATGACAGTTCTATTTTATGACGAAAGCTCATTTAGTTTCTTTATTTTACACTTTTTTGATCCGGGAGGCATTTCACTTGGCTATACATAGCTCCAACCTTAGCTCCAAACATAGTTCCAAACACCGATTGTCCAATCGAGTACAAGCGGTCAAACCTTCTGCCACCCTGGAAATTACCGCTAAGGCAAAGGCACTTAAGGCAGAAGGAAAAGCTATTATTGGTTTAGGTGCCGGTGAGCCGGACTTTGATACCCCCGATCATATCAAAACAGCAGCTATTAATGCGATAAACAGCGGCTTCACGAAATATACCGCAGTGGGTGGTACAGCAGAGCTTAAACAAGCCATTTGTGATAAATTTAAGCGTGATAATGCTCTTAATTACACGCTGGATCAAGTGATAGTCTCCAGCGGCGGCAAACAAAGTTTTTATAACTTATGCCAGGCCATATTAAATGATGGGGATGAAGTGGTTATTTCAGCACCCTACTGGGTATCTTATCCTGATATTGTTATATTAGCAGGCGGTAAACCAGTCATTATTAATACCGGAATTGACGAAGGTTTTAAAACCACAGCGAAGCAGCTCAAGGCCGCTATTACGGACAAAACCCGTTTAGTCGTAATCAATAGTCCTTCCAATCCTACCGGCATTACTTATACTCGTAGTGACTTAAAAGCTATGGGCGAGGTATTAAAAGACTATCCTGACATTATTATTGCCAGTGATGATATGTATGAACATATAGTCTGGTCTGATGAGCCTTTTTGCACTATTGCAGATGTATGCCCTGAATTATATGCTCAAACTATCACCATGAACGGTGTCAGCAAGGCTTATTCTATGACCGGCTGGCGTATTGGCTATGCGGCTGGATCTGAAACTATCATTAAGGCCATGACTAAGATTCAGGCACAAAGTACATCCAATCCCTGCTCTATTTCTCAGGCAGCCGCATTAGAAGCTCTCAATGGTGATCAGACTTGTGTTAAAACCATGTTAAAAGCCTTTAAAGAAAGACATGATTTTGTTGTTGATGCCGTCAATAACATTCCCAATATGCAGGCTTTACCTTCTCAGGGTGCATTTTATACTTTTGTTAACATTCAGTCATTAATTGAACAAACCGAGGGAATCAATGACGATGTTGAAATGTCAGATTATATTTTAAGTGAAGCTGAAGTGGCTCTGATACCCGGCTCAGCCTTTGGTGCACCGGGCTATATACGTATTTCTTTTGCCACCAGCATGGAAAATTTACAGCAGGCAATTGAACGTATACGGAAACTATTTGCTTAGGAATAATAAAAGAATAAACAGGATTTTTATATGAGTAATTCCCCCTTTGTTATTGATATTAAAGATGCAGAACATTTTGATCTGCAGGTTATTGAGGCTTCTAAACATCAGGCTGTTTTAGTGGACTTTTGGGCAGACTGGTGTCAGCCCTGTAAAGTATTAATTCCTCTGCTGACAAAGCTGTGCGATGAATATCAGGGAGCTTTTATTCTGGCTAAGGTTAATGCCGATCAGCAGCAGGAAATTGTTGCTGCAGCCGGGGTTAGAAGTCTACCTACTATTAAGTTATACAAAGAGGGTGTTATTGTTGATGAATTTGTGGGGGCTAAATCCGAAGATGAATTACGTACCTTTTTAAATGCTCATGTCAAAAATGAAACGGATAATGAAATTGATAAAGCCCTGGCCTTATCTGAGTCAGGTGAAACTGAACAGGCCATTGAAGCACTGAAATCTCTAAATCAGCAGGATCCTGCTAATACTAAAATCTATCTTGCTATAGCCGAAGTCTATCTTCAGGCTGCTGATTTTGATAATTGTGAGGCGGTTTTAAAAGCCCTTCCGGCCAATGTTCAAAGCAGTAATGAGGCTAAAAAGATTGCTGATGAGCTTAGTCTGGCTAAAGCAACCAGTGATGCACCTGAGGTGGATGAAATTCTTACTCAATTAGAAAGCGAACCGGACAATCACGCATTACGAGTTCAACTGGCCAATCAATATATAGTTTCGCATCAATATGAACAGGCACTGGAAACACTGATGACTATTCTGGCACAGGATATTAATTTTCAGGAAGGTGAAGCTAAAGCAGCTATGCTGAAGATTTTTGAAATATTAGGTCCTCAGGATCCATTGACCAGACAATATCGAGGTAAACTGGCGACCTTATTACATTAGACTTATTGGGTGTCTCCAGATATCGAAGACACTTGGAGATTAGAAAATATCTAGGGACTGACCAATTCTGCTTTACACTTAAAACTTACCCCCCTCCTAACCTCCCCCCTGAAAAAGACCAAAGGGGAGGAATTAAGAGCTAGAGCCCTACTTACCTCTGGCTCTAACTCCCTCTCCCTGTCGATCTCCTCAGGGAGCCTACTTTTAGTGAGGGGGCACAGGATAAGTACTTGTAAACAAGTACTAAAAGGTTGGGGAGGGGGTAAAAAAGTGTAAAGATAAATTGGCTTATTTGATCAGTCCCAAAAATTACATGCCCTGATGTGCTGCAATGGCGGCCGCAAAAGCCAATGCCAGATGCCGTTGTGAACATTTCACTGAATAATTAATTAATTCCGGATGCTGTTCCACAAAACTGGTGTTAAATTCAGCATTGATAAAATCTTCTGATTTTAAGATAGCATACTGATAAGGAATGGTGGTTTTTATGCCATACACCTGCATATCTCTGAGTGCTCTTTTGGAACGTTGTAAGACCTCATCCCATTGCAAAGCCCATACAATCAGCTTAGCACACATAGAATCATAATAGGGTGGGATGATATAGCCCGTATAAATAGCGGCATCAGTACGAACGCCGGGACCACCGGGGGCAAAATATCGGGTAATACGGCCATAACTGGGTAAAAAATCATTTTTCGGATCTTCGGCATTGATACGAAACTCCATGGCATAACCACGAATCTGCACATCTTCCTGTTTAAAGCGTAAGGGATGACCGCTGGCAATACGAAATTGTTCCTGGACGATATCAATCCCGGTAATTTGTTCAGTAATGGTATGTTCAACCTGCAGGCGGGTATTGACTTCCATAAAGTAAAACTGATCATCGACGTCCATCAGAAACTCAACCGTACCCGCATTAGTATAACCCGCGGCTTTAGCCGCTTTGACTGCTAGATTACCAATAGTGTTACGCTGTTTGTCATTCAGCTGTGGAGAGGGTGCAATTTCAATGAGTTTCTGATGACGACGCTGTATGGAACAGTCCCGTTCATATAAATGAATGACATTGCCGTGTTCATCGGCCAGAATCTGCACTTCAATGTGTTTTGGATTAACAATGCACTTCTCCATAAACACATCCGCTGAGCCAAAGGCTTTAGTGGCTTCTGAAATGACCCGGGGGTAGTTATTTTTTAACTCGGATTTATTATTACATAAGCGAATACCACGACCGCCGCCGCCCGATGTTGCTTTAAGCATGACAGGATAGCCGATCTTTTCTGCGATCTTTATCGCTTCGTTGATACTGCTTAAATTATCCGTACTGCCGGGAGTTATAGGTATACCCGCCGCCAGCATCGTTTTTCTGGCCTGAGTTTTGTTGCCCAGTTTTTTAATGACATCTGAGGATGGGCCAATAAATTTAATACGGCGGCGTTCACATATCTGAGCAAACAGGGGATTTTCAGATAAAAAGCCGTAACCCGGGTGGATCGCATCACAGCCGGAGGCCAGAGCAATATTAACCAGTCGATGTGCATTAAGGTAGCCGCCCACAGGATCAGGCCCCAGACAAAAGGCTTCATCTGCTTTTTTTACATGCAGTGCATTGTGATCTGCTTCGGCATAGACTGCTACTGAAGTGATATTCATTTCAGCACAGGCACGAATCAGTCGGACAGCAATTTCTCCACGATTTGCAATGAGTATTTTTTTTATCATAAAAAATCCTTGAATAATGATTCTTAATGTAAAATTATTATAAATAAAATGTCCAACTCTCTGAGTATGATTGATATCATATTCTGAGAATAGCATAAAGTCTACTCTTCGTCGCCTTAAGTCGGGGGATTTACAGATTTCCTTGAAAATATCATGACTCACCTCTCGAAAAAAACACAAAAAGGTATTGACATTATGCTTTATTTGTGTTTTATTTGCTTATAGTTCGAGTAAGCACTATAACTGCATAAAATAACAAAGATTATCATCTGCAGTGCCAAATTAAAAAACTAACTTGTTAATTTGTAAGTGTTATTCGAGTATAGTCATGGAATTGGCTTAGAGGGAGGGGTAGTTGTGATAGGGGAAATAACTGATCATGTTTCAGAAGTAAAAGATAAACTTCTGCTCTCTCTGGCTAATATCGAACAGGACAAAACTTATCCCGATATGAGAAATTAAAGGATTATTGGTGGGAACTAGAATTTGCAACATGAGAATATCAAATTTTTAAATTGGAATTTAAATGAAAATTATAATTTTCAAGGTGCGGAATGTAGGATGAAAGTATTGCTGAATCTATAGTAAAAGCGGATATAATGAAGGGAGATAAACCTGCTGAAAAAAAACAAACATTAGTGCCTGCTCAAACAATTACAAATCCTATTGATACCAGTATCGGATCTTATCAATTGGATAATACTGTAAAGGAAAATATTGTGCTGGCTGAAGATACAATTGAAAAAATAGTTGCAAATACTTCTTTGAGTAATGCTCAGGCTATAGATCTTAAACGTGCAATAGATGAAATAGGTAAAAACAATTTGAAGTTTTATAAGCAGATTATTGAAAAAAATCCTTCACTCAATGATCCGGTAAATAATTTAAGAACAAATGGGAAGGTAAGATTAAAACGAAAAACATAATAATATTTATCAGAAATGGCTAAAGATTTTGACATAACTATTTAAAAACATTAAAATGCCGGATTAATTTTGAGCAAGTTTTATGGCAGAACGTATCCCGCAAAGAATTGATTATTTTCGATATACTGATAAAGGGGTTATTCTTGAAGGTATTATAACAACTCAGGAATCTTTAGACGTTTTTCCCAGACTGGCTGAAGCGGTGAAGAGTATTGGTGACATAGAATATCGCTTAGAATTTGATGTCGATATTTTGTCCAATAGAATTGTCTCCGGTTTTGTTAAAACCAGAGTGGTTCTGCAATGTCAGCGTTGTATGAACGATTTTTCGCTGGCTTTAGATTGTGAAATTACAACTGCTTTTGTACAAAATGATTTCGAATTAAAAAAAGCAGAAAGCTCAGATTATGATATCTGCTTTGTCGAAAAAAAAGTTGAAAAAGAAGGCACAAAGAAAAAAATATTTCTGGATCTACGGGTTTTGCTTGAAGATGAATTACTGCTGGCATTACCTCAGATAGCGAAACATCCTGAACAGGATATTGGAACGGATTGTCAAATTCAGCAATTTGATTCTTTAGCGGAACAAAAGGATGTTGCTCTGGAGTCCGGAAAGCAGCAGAGTAAAGATGGCCGGGGCAGTGATAACCCCTTTGCCATATTGGAACAGTTAAAAAAGTAGAATTGTACTGTTCCTGGAGTACGGAGCCAATGTTGTGTGCAGGTTCTAATTAATATTATTGTATGTAAATTTTAAGTATAAGGAAAATCAAATGGCAGTTCAAAAAAATAAATGTACACCCGCTCGTCGTGGAATGCGTCGTTCACATGATTCATTGAGCGGTCCGGCTTTATCAATTGATTCAAGCAGTGGTGAAACACATCGTCGTCACCATGTGACTGCTGACGGCTATTATAAAGGCCGTAAAGTAATCAATAAATAATTGATACTACTAATTTAGGGACTTGGTAGAACACAAGTAGCAGTATAACGCAGGATAAAAAATCAAGATCCAGGCGTGGAACCGCAGGAATATCTGTATTGTTCAAGGTTTCACAAC
>DAOVUE010000143.1 GCA_030632745.1 Pseudomonadota bacterium
GGGGGGTGCGGGGGGGGAGGGATGGGCAGCCGCTTATTTCAGCAGCATAATATTATCGGCTGTTTATTTGGCGGAGACTGGGTTGATCCTCATAAACCCAAGCCCCGTGATACCGATCCCTACTTTATAGAACACTTTGGTGATAAAGGTGTGAAAGTGGATAAAGCCGCTACGACTAAATATTACTATGATCCTAAAATAAAGACCGGTGGTACTTTCGGAGTCAATTTACACAATATTGGCGATATGTTGATGTCTTTCAATTATCGCAGTACTTCTGCCAGCAATGAACAGCGTTCACGTCAGCACAAAGACTTTATTGTTGATCATTATCTCAAGCAATATAATGAAGAAACCATTGAAACGAAGAGTTATGATCATTGTGGTGAGCCTTGTGCCACTGCCTGTAAAAAACTGCAGGGTAAGTACAAAAAGGATTATGAACCTTATCATGCTTTAGGTCCTCAGGTGGGTGTCTTTGATCAACGTGCTGCTGAAATACTTAATGATCATGCCGATGCGATGGGTATGGATGCCATCCAGGTGGGCGGCACTCTGGCGTGGATTATGGAATGTGTTGCTCTTGATTTATTCCCTGCCGAAACCTTTGGATTTCCTGATAAATCAGCAATGAAATTTCAGCAATTCACAGCAGATACAAAAGAGTTTGATTTAGTTACAGACAGTATGCGTAATGCACAATACGCTATTAAATTAATCAATAGCATACTCTTTGATGACAGAGCAGCCTTATTTCGTGAAGGCATTCGCCCCGCTGCGTATGAGCTTAATAAACGTTATCCGGAAACCCAGCCAATGGAATGTGCTGTGTTTTTATCCCATGGGGAAAAAGGGCACATGGTGCCTAATCAGTACTGGGTGCCCGGCATGGGCAGCCCCATGCCGATTATGGGTAAATATTATGTATTTTACGGTGGTGGATTTACTACTCCTGCTGAACTGGGACGTAAGAATGTTGAACGTATGGTGTATGAACTCATTAATGATAATTGCGGCGTTTGCCGTTTTCACCGTCAGTGGTCAGAACCACTGAGCAGTAAAATTATCAATGATCGGTTTGGCCTGGATATCGACTTTAAAGAGTTCCATTATAAAATGGCACTGGAGATCAAGGAACATGAGCAGGGTAAATGTGTTCCCTGGGAAACCAAACGTATGGCGGAGTTGTTTTTTAACTATTTAGAATACTGCAGCACGGGTGGTTCAGAAGATAATGCCTTATTCAGCTGGCAGCAGCATGATGATATGGAAATCACTGCTCAGGCTTTCTGGCAGGCTATACGGGATGCACAGGAAATCGCGTTTAATGCCGGAGTCGATAATATTCCTGATTCCTTAACACCGGCTGAATATAAAAATAAAATAGACCAGTAGAATATAGGGAAGCAATAAAATTGTTCAGTTGCTTGTAATTTATATTGATTTCTTTATTATGAGGGATACTTATGAGGTTTCATAAGTATCCCTTTTTATATTGACTAAGGTTTTCAAGTGACCATAAATTCTCATAATTCCTTAATTACTGTAGAACAAGCCGGAACATTAGATGGCCTGTTTTATGAAAGAACCATGCGCTCTTCTGATGAAGTGGCTTATATTCAATATAATAAGGCAACTAAGTCCTGGGATAAAACATCCTGGGACCGGATGGCTTCTGCTATAGGCAGATGGCAAAAAGCCATAGACGATGAAAATCTGGAAAATGGCGATCGAATCGCTATTCTAATGAAAAACTCTAAGGAATGGATTACAGCCGATCAGGCTGCTTTGGGTTTAGGCTTAGTGGTTGTTCCCCTTTATCTTGAAGACCGTCCTGATAATATAGCCTATATCTTAGAAGATTCTGCTGTTAAATTACTTTTTGTTCAGGATATCAGTCAGTGGAATCGTTTACGGGATAATTGCACAGATAATACTATTCTGCAGCGTGTCATACTTATTGATGCCACATCAGATAAAATTGAAAATGAATTTGATAGCGAAAATAATATCGTAACGACTATCGATCAATGGTTACCTGAAAATGGGCATGTGCTGCACAAAAGAAACGGGGATCCGCAGCAGTTAGCCACCATAGTCTATACCTCAGGGACCACGGGTAAACCTAAGGGTGTGATGCTCAGTCATAAAAACATATTGTCAATTGTGTACCCGACAGGTATCGGATTAAATGTTAAGTCCAGTGACCTGTTCCTGTCTTTTCTACCCATGTCTCATACCTTTGAACGAAGTCTTGGATATTATTTAACCACTATGGCCGGCTGCAGTGTGGCTTTTTCCCGTTCAGTGCAATTACTTGCTGATGATATGGTTACGCTCAAGCCGACTTTATTAATCTCTGTACCACGAATTTATGAACGTATTTATGCAAAAATTGAGACGACCTTATTAAAAGGTTCTCCCATAAAACGGGCATTATTTAAACTGACTGTTTATGTAGGCTGGAAGCGTTTTTTATACCAGCAAAAGCGCTCACTGGTCTGTTTTTCCTGTCTTCTCTGGCCAGTGCTGAAAAAACTGGTGGCAGATAACGTGATGCAGAAATTCGGCGGTCGTTTAAGATTAGCTGCAACCGGTGGAGCAGCTATTCCTTTTCCAGTGGCAAAAACCTTTATAGGCCTCGGGTTGACACTTATTCAAGGCTATGGTCTGACGGAAACAAGTCCGGTGGCCAGTTTTAATCGCCTTGACGATAATGATCCCAATTCTATCGGACATCCCCTGGATGGCATTGAAATGAAAATTGGTGAAAATGATGAATTATTAATTAATAGTCCGGGTGTTATGCTGGGTTATTGGAATAATCATGCTGCCACTGCACAGGCTATTGATGCAGATGGCTGGTTTCATAGCGGAGATCAGGCTCGTATTGATGCAAAAACAGGGCATGTTTATATTACCGGTCGAATAAAAGATATTTTAATTATGTCTAATGGTGAGAAAATACCACCTACAGATATTGAAAATACCATCAGTATGGATCCTTTATTTGAGAATGCCTTATTACTGGGTGAGGGTGAGGCTTATTTATGCGCTGTTCTGGTATTAAATCCTGAACAGTGGGTACATCTCGCAGAAAAGAATAAATTAGATCCTTTCGATAAAGAAAATTTAAACAATAAAGCAGTCAATAGCCAGATAGTGCATCACCTGAGAACGGTTATGCATGATTTTCCAGCTTATGCCAAAATACGTAAAGTGATTTTAACTCTGGATCCCTGGACAATAAAGAGCGGGCTTTTAACTCCGACCTTAAAAGTCAAACGTGCAAAAGTAATCGATTTGTTTGAAAAAGAAATTAAACATTTATACTTTTAATACTGCTTATTAATAGGAGGTACTTGCAAAACTCCGTCATTCCCGCATTATTTTAGCGGGAATCCATATTTATTGACTGTAAGTCTTTGATTTCTAGGTTCCTGCCTTCGCCAGTGAGACTTTGTTAGCTTGCTAACTCTTGTCGAACAAGTACTCTTGGGGTGCGCCAGTGAGACTTTGTTAGCTTGCTAACTCTTGTCGAACAAGTACTCTTGGGGTGCGCAGAACCTGCCCCTGGCGTATGCAGGGGAATGACGTATTGAGGAGTTTTACAAGTACCTCATAGTACCTTAACTAAGGGACTTGGCATTTATTAAAGTACCAACCTTGCTGGTTTATTTTACGCCATCTAAAGTTGCTGCTTTGGCCACATAGCTCACTATGCAACCAAAACAGCAACTTCAGAGGACAAAAAATCTCCTGCGCAATTTTGGTACTTGAATTTTTGCCAAGTCCCTAAAAACTGTTAAATTTTTCCTATTCCTCTAAATGCGTTCAACATCTGGAGGAATAACTGTCCTGCTCATAGCGGAGCTATAACCATTAAACAATTATTCGACGAAGATTCATCTTACCTGGCACGATTGATCTTTGTGACGGTCTTTTCCATCATTCTTTTGATCACCGATCATAAAACCAATATGCTCAATGGCATCCGCAGCATCTTCGGTTTTGTCATTTATCCTCTGCAAACCATAGCCAGCACACCTTCCGAGTTGAGTTTATGGGTGGAGGAAGAATTTCATTCTCATCAATCATTGATCGATGAAAATGAAACTTACCGCACAGAAAATTTACTTCTGAAGGCACAACTGCAAAAATTCACTTCACTTCAGGCAGAAAATATCCGCCTGCGTTCATTATTGAAATCATCACGGAAACTCAGTGATCAAATATTGATTGCAGAAACAATTACTGTGGATTTAGATCCCTATAAACGCCAGATAGTCATTAATAAGGGGCAACGAAGTGGTATTTATGCAGGTCAGCCTATTCTTGATGCCTATGGTATTATGGGACAAATCATTCATCCCGGTGGTCCCTCCAGTACAGCAATATTAATTACCGATCCGTCTCATGCGATACCCGTACAAAATAATAGAAATGGGCTAAGAACTGTTTTATATGGTACCGGCTCTGCCAACCTTCTGGAAGTACAAAATCTTCCCAATAATGCGGATATAGAAGTAGGAGATTTATTAATTACTTCAGGCCTGGGCGGACGTTTTCCGGAAGGTTATCCTGTCGCTGTGGTGAAAAAGATTAAACGCGATCCGGGACAACCCTTTGCTCAGATTATTGCCGAAGCCTCTGCACATTTAGAACAAAGCAGGGAAGTCTTATTAGTGATGAATAGTGATAGAAAAATACCAAAGAATGATGCGCAGGAACACACTCAGACACAAAACAACACCAATGAGGCTGAGCAATAGATGAGCAATAAACCAGCCTACCATGGCGGCATTGTTATTTTAATCAGTTTTGCCATTGCCTTTATTCTAACTATGCTCCCCTTATCAGACAATATAAAAATATACCGTCCGGAATGGCTGACATTAGTTCTTATCTACTGGTGTGTGGCTCTACCGCATAGAATAGGTGTTTTTAGCGGCTGGTGTGTGGGATTTTTATTCGACATTCACTCCGGCAGCCTACTGGGACAACATGCATTAACTCTTGCCATTATTGCCTATTTATCTTACAAATTACATGCGCGTATCCGGCTTTATCCTTTATTTCAGCAATCATTTATCATTTTACTGCTGGTGGCTCTGTCTCAAATGCTGATTTTATGGATTAACGGCATTGCGGGTGAGACCTATGGAGACTGGTCCTACTGGATTCCCTCTTTAACCAGCATGCTCATCTGGCCCTGGTTATTTTATTTAATGCGCAATATTCGACGTCTTTATGGTATTAACTAAGCAATGAAAGAAAGGCATCGTTTAAAAAATCATTTTAGTGAACTGAGAATTTTTCATAACCGCAGTGTGGTGGCCATTGTTTTTACTCTGCTGCTGTTCAGCCTGTTAATTGTGCGTTTGTTTGTGCTGCAGATTAATCAGCATGAGCACTTTACAACACTGTCACAAAATAAC
>DAOVUE010000253.1 GCA_030632745.1 Pseudomonadota bacterium
ACAATTGAAAATAAGAAATAATTACTGGCAAAATACTCATTTTTTTAATTATTTTATAGGGGTGATGAAAGTCAGGTATCATGGGTATATGCATAATTATTGCAGGCTAATGGCAGTAAACCTTGCAATTCAAAGTCTGGAGTGTCAACATATTTTACAACATCGCTATGCAAATAATGACAGAAATATATAGGCAATTGAATTTATTGCACAAATAGATAATGGCATGTTTTTTGCTTTTTTTAATATTACAATATAAATAATAGACATAATAGAGCATATTATTTATTCTAATAAAAAATTCTAAAAAAAGGTATTGTCCATGAGCAACTTTTTAACCATTATCGGCTTATCTCTTATCTCTTTAACAGCACAGGCAGGCATCATTCCTCCTACACCTATTCCTGAACCGTCTTCTATGGCTCTTTTTGGTGCTGCGGCTATAGCCGTTATCGTGGCCAGGAAATTACGCAAATAATTATTAAATGCATTCATCTCAGGATGAATGCTGTCAGGCTGAAGAAAAACCGGGCTCCCCTCAAGCACTAATGATAAATTCACATAGACGCCTTTTTATTAAAACAGCCATCGCCGCAATTATTGTCACGCCGTTAGGCATACTGTTTTATAAAATTGGCGGACTTTACCACTCCGGTCATTCAAGCAGCGCGATTATAATAAAAATTCGCTCACGGTTGCGGTATTATGAATCTCTTGATCATAATGAACAACAAAGCATTCGCCTGTATATTGATTTGTTAATTCCTGAGGATATCACACCCGGTGCTCTGCTCATGGGCATCGATCAAAAGATTTTCAATAAAGCAGCAGAAAAACTCTATTACCGGCAATCACTGCGTGCAGGACTCATGCACATTAACCAGTTAGCTGAAAAAATCAATCACAGGCCTTTTTATGCACTTAATACAAGTCAGGCCAATGATATTTTAATGCTCTGTGAAAAAATGGATAAGCTGTCAGCAGGACGTATTTTATTTGACGCATTGCGTAATGACACTATGAGCTATTATTACGCCAATCGTAAAAACTGGAAAACCATATGTTTTCAGGGCCCGCCTCAGCCTGCCGGTTTTCTAAATGCTCACTTAGCACCGCTTAAATGCAGCAATAGCTGATGGATGTCATTATTATCGGCTCAGGAGCAGGCGGTGGTGCCAGTGCATGGGCATTAGCGCAGCAGGGTATCAAGGTGCTGCTATTAGAAGCCGGGCCTGTCTATGATCCCTATCAGGATTATAAACTCAGCCAGGATGACTGGGAACTCAGGATGTTTCCGGATAAACAACAGCATAAGCTGAAATACAGTTTCTCTGCATTACAGCCTCTGGAAGAAAAATACCAGAGCCTGCGTTCCTGGAACCATATCCATGGATTATTCAATACTTCAACAATAAGAAAAGCATATAAATACCATCATGTCCAGGGAGTCGGCGGCAGCACATTGCATTTTACCGGTGAGGCACATCGTCTGCATCCACAGGCATTTAAAATGCAAAGTCAATATGGCGTTGCCGCTGACTGGCCATTATCCTTTGCTGAGCTGCAAAGCTATTATGAACAGGCTGAAAAGCTCATTGGTGTCAGTGGCGACAGTGAGGATAATAGCCGTCCGAGAAGCAGTGATTTTCCATTGCAGGCTCACAAACCAGGCTACGCCAGCCGGAAAATCCTCTCCAGCAGTGAAAAGACCGGGCTGAAATGGGTTGCCAACTCCTTAGCAGTACTTTCCAGCCCCTATGATAACCGGCCATCCTGTAATTACTGTAATAATTGTAATAGGGGCTGTCCAAGAAAAGATAAGGGCAGTGTTGATGTCACTTTTATTAATAAAGCGCTGCAAAGCGGTTATTGTCAGCTACAAAGTAACTCGACCGTACAGCGTATTATCAGTGGCAAAAATGATCGGGTACAGGGCGTTGAATATATCGATGCACAGGGAGAAATTCATTTAGCCACAGCAGACATCATTATTGTTGCCTGTGGTGCTGTAGAAACCTCCCGTCTGTTATTATTATCTGCTGCTGATAACAATCAGGGTCTGGCCAATGAATCCGGACTGGTGGGAAAAAACTTTATGGAAACACTGGCATGGGTCAGTTCAGGAATACACCCGGAGAATATCGGCAGTCACCGGGGTCTTCCCTCTGATATCATTTCCTGGACTTATAATGCCCCTGACTCGATACCCGGTGTTATCGGCGGATGCCGTTTTTCCACCACGGCGGCGGAGTCCAATTTAATTGGTCCTGTCAATTATGCCAAAAGAGTTGTTAAAGGCTGGGGTCTGCAGCATAAGCAGGCTATGAGAGATTCTTTTGGTCATGTTTTGTCCATTGGAGCAATTGGTGAATCGCTGCCTGACAGCCGGAGTTTTATCTCATTAGACAATGATAAAACTGATCGGTTTAACCGCCCCATAGCAAAGATCAACAGTTATCTGGCAGAATCTGAAGTAAAGCGCCTGCTTTTTATGGCGGATAAATGCCGGGAAATCCTCACCGCTTCAGGCGTAGAAAATATTTTTGAAGAATATGGAACTTATGATTATTTTAACTCTACCCATGTGTTCGGCACTGCAAGAATGGGCTCTGATCCGCAAACATCGGTTGTTAATTCATACGGCCAGAGTCATCGCTGGAAAAATTTATTTATTGTCGATGCCAGTATTTTTCCCAGCAGCGGCGGTGGAGAATCACCATCATTAACCATTGAAGCATTAGCAATCAGAACAGCAAAGTATATTGGCGAAAATTTTACTTAAAATAACATAATACTACTCAGTGTATTCATTCGGATATCTGCAGCTCCTTTGGCAGGGAAAAAACCACCGTTTCTTTTTCACCCAGTTCAACATTATTGGTATTAATGCCCTGTTTTTTTAGAAATGCCACCACTTCTTCCACCAGGTATTCCGGAGCTGAAGCACCTGCAGTAACACCCACCTGCTGACAGCCCTCCAGCCACTGCATCTGTATTTCATTGGCCGAATCGATGAGATAGGCTTCAGCGCCCTGTTTTTGTGCTACTTCTCTGAGACGATTGGAATTGGAACTATTGGGCGAGCCCACGACTAACACCAGATCTGCCGTTTTCGACAGGGTTTTAACTGCGTCCTGCCGACTTTGAGTAGCATAACAGATATCATTTTTCCTGGGCCCGGCAATGTCAGGAAAACGGGATCTTAATGCATCAATAATATCTGAGGTATCATCCATGGACAGAGTTGTCTGGCTGACATAGGCTAGTGCCTGCGGATTTTTTACCTTAAGATGAGCCACATCGTCTGTTGTTTCAATCAGATAAATATCACCGCCATGCTGATGCTCATATTGTCCCATGGTGCCTTCAACTTCCGGATGTCCGGCATGACCAATCAGAATACATTCTGTGCCTATTTTGCTGAAACGGGTCACTTCAAGGTGCACCTTGGTTACCAGCGGACAGGTGGCATCGAACACTTTCACATCACGGCTGTCAGCTTCTTCTTTGACTGCCCGGGAAACACCATGGGCACTGAAGATAACAATACTGCCGTCAGGCACATCACTGAGCTCTTCGACAAACACAGCACCGCGATTTTTTAATGATTCGACCACAGCACGATTATGCACCACTTCATGACGTACATATATCGGCGCACCAAACAGCGTCAACGCCCGTTCTACAATTTCAATGGCGCGATCAACACCAGCACAAAATCCACGCGGGTTCGCCAGTTTCAGCTGTACATCTTTTGGCTGCACCTCTTTTGGCTGCGCATCTTTTGGCTGCGCATCTTTTGGCTGCGCATCTTTTGGCTGCGCATCGTTTGAATGCACGTCTTTTGGATGCACATCGTTTGAAGACATAAGTTTGTTCCCTTTTTTCTCATAAAATAT